>MFZX01000045.1 GCA_001788095.1 Candidatus Roizmanbacteria bacterium RIFCSPHIGHO2_12_FULL_37_23 | reverse complement strand
CGGAAAAAGAGGAGTCGATATGACCAAAAAACACGGGATTGTCCTACCAACCTATTTCTGACTGCTAGGTGCCAGTTTGTGGACGCTTCTGATAGTGACCCCGGCGGGATTTGAACCCGCGATTTTCAGGATGAGAACCTGACGTCCTAGGCCGCTAGACGACGGGGCCAATTCTAAAAATACATTGACTTATTGCCTGTTGTGTAG
The DNA here is from genome assembly GCA_001788095.1 of Candidatus Roizmanbacteria bacterium RIFCSPHIGHO2_12_FULL_37_23. Taxonomy (GTDB): domain Bacteria; phylum Patescibacteriota; class Microgenomatia; order UBA1406; family HO2-37-13b; genus 2-12-FULL-37-7b. The sequence goes on along the minus strand of MFZX01000045.1, from coordinate 18,209 downwards.
TATATTTTAACACAGTCAAGGCAGATACTGCCTTTATTTTTTTATACCATGAACAATATTTATAAGCTATCACAGCAAGGATACGATAAGCTTTTGGCTGAATACAACAGTCTGAAAGAAGATCGACGACCACATGCGGTTGAACGACTAGCTAAAGCTCGATCTATGGGTGATTTGTCAGAAAATAGTGAATATACTGCTGCACGCGAAGAACTCAATTTTATTGATAGTAGAATACATGAGATTGAGACTATCATTAACAACGTTCAGATCGTTGATGTTGAAAAGTCTGTTGATGCAGTTAAAATAGGGAATACAGTCGTTATTGAAACAAATGGTCAAAAAGAGACCTTTCGCATAGTTGGAGAACTTGAAGCAAATATACAGGAAGGATCAATTTCAGACTCTTCCCCAATAGGGAAAGCACTTTTAGGATCACGAGTTGGTTCGGAGGTGACAGTTAAAGCACCTGCAGGAGAGCTAAAGTACAAGGTAATCGAAATTAAATAATTTTTAAGCACATAATTCCCGCTGGGCGCGGGATTTTTTGTGCTAGAATAAAACATGGCTCAAATTGATGAAATTATTCAGAATCGATTAGAAAAACTTAAAAAAATACGAGAAATCGGTTGGGATCCGTATGCTTCGACATATGAAAAAAAGCATACAATTTCCGAATCTCTTACGAGCGAAGGAAAAATAGTGAAAACAGCAGGAAAGATTACTTCTCTTCGTACTCATGGAGATATTACCTTTGCAGACATCAAAGACGAATCTGAAAGAATGCAAGTTTTTTTTAGAAAAGAAGATCTTTCAGAAGATTTATATAATCATCTCGAGTTATTAGATATCGGTGACTATATTGGAGTAGAAGGAGTTGTTGGTAAAACAAAGTCAGGAGAAATTTCAATTATTCCAACGAAATATACTTTATTAACAAAATCTCTTCGACCTCTTCCAAAAGAATGGTATGGGTTAAAAGACGTAGAGACTCGATATAGAAAGCGTTATTTAGATTTACTGATTAATGAGGACACGCAGAAAGTTTTCGCTACAAGAGCTCAGATAATTAAGCTTTTCCGCAATATTTTGGATCGCTCCGGATTTTTTGAAGTTGAAACACCAGTTTTGCAGCCAATTTATGGTGGAGCAACAGCTCAACCATTTGTCACGCACCACAATGCATTAGACCATGATTTTTATCTGCGAATTTCTGATGAGCTTTATCTTAAAAGGCTTATTGTGGCTGGATATGAAAAGGTATATGAAATCAGCAAAGTTTTTCGAAATGAAGGTTTAAGCCGATGGCATAGTTCTGAGTTTACTATGCTTGAATTCTATTGGGCATATGCCGACTATGAGGATTTAATGAAGTTTACTGAAAAAATGCTCACTGAGATTGTTCAAGAAGTGAAAGGTAGCATGAAAATTTTATATGAAGAGCAGGAAATCGACTTCGCTCCTCCATGGCCACGAGTTTCATATGTAGAACTTTTTAAAGAGCATCTCAATATTGATCTAAATGAAATAGATAACGAAAAGAAATTACTGCATATTGTTGAAGAAAGAAAACTTCTTGATGAAAAGGTTGTTGGATACGGACATATACTTGATAGAGTGTATAAGAGTCATATTCGGCCAAAATTAGTTGGGCCAATGTTTCTCACAGATCATCCTGTCGATTTGAAACCTTTAGCAAAGAGGCGAAATGATGACCCTACAAAGTCTGCTGGCTTTCAACTGTTGGTTTTGGGTGCAGAGCTTATTAACGCGTATAACGAACTCAATGATCCTGTTGATCAGAGAAAAAGGTGGGAGAATGAAGTAGATGTTGGTGAACGGGGTGGAGAAGAACATCAGGTTATGGATGAGGATTATATTGAAGCACTTGAATATGGCATGCCCCCAACTGCAGGATGGGGTATGGGAATAGACAGATTTGCCGCATTACTTACGGATCAACATAGTATTAAAGACGCTATCCTTTTTCCCACTCTGCGACCGGAATAGGGAGCATATATAATATAGACAATAAAATGATTTTAACCCGAGAAAATGCTCTAGATATTCTTAAGAAACATCTGCAGAATAAAAATCTTATAAATCATTGCTTGTGTGTTGAAGCTTCAATGCGAGGATTAGCAAGAGTATTAAAAAATAAAAATCAAAAAGTAGAAATACATACTGAAGTTTGGGCGATGGCAGGATTACTTCACGATGCTGACTGGGAAGCGACCCAATCTGATCCCTCCAAGCATACATCAAAAACCATAGAGTGGATAAAAGACACAGGTGAAAATGATCAAGAACTTATTGATTGTATTTTGACACATAATTACGAGCATAATGGTTTTAGAGCTCCAGAATCACCTATGGAATGGGCATTGTTTACCTGCGATGAACTGACGGGATTAATCGTTGCTGTAGCCTTAGTAAGACCGGAAAAAAAACTCTCACTTGTTTCTGTTCGATCTGTTCTTAAAAAATTTCCAATGTCAGCTTTTGCCGCGGGAGTAGATAGGGAAAAGATTAAACTCTGTGAAGAAAAGCTTGGGATTCCACTTGAAGAGTTTGCGGAAATCGTTTTAAAATCCATGCAACAAATAGCAGGAGAGATAGGGCTATGAAGGTTCTTATCGGAACTCAAAATCCTGGTAAACAAAAAGATTTTCATCGGGCGATTACGTATATCTGCAAAGATTTAGGCATTGATATCAATGTTCTTTTTCCTCAGGATCTTCACATTTCAGAGACTATTAAGGAGAGTGGTAAAACTTTTTGTGAAAATTCTTCAGCAAAAGCGCATTTTTATTACAAAAAATCTCATATTTCTACAATCTCAGATGATGGTGGAATTATGATCCCCATACTTAATAACGAGCCTGGTATTATGTCTAAACGGTGGATGGGAAGAGAAGCAAGCGATAAGGAACTTATCGATTTTACCTTAAAAAAGCTCAGCCGATTTCATTCAACCGAAGATAGAAAAGTATTTTTTGTCACATGTCTTACCTATTTTGATGGACAAGACGTTATTCAGACTGAGGGAAAGTGTCAGGGACATATTTCACGAAAACCGTTGCAAAGCTTAGTAACAGAAGGCTTTCCCTATAGAGGACTTTTTAAAGTACGAAATGGAAAATATTATGATCAGTTAACTGAAAGCGAACATAAGAGATATAACCACCGAGATAAAGCATTGAGAAAGCTTTTCAAGGAAATAATTGACAAAAATATTCAGTAACTATACAATAGATAATATGAATTCACGAGTAAACGTCTATAACAACTATTCCCCTCAATCATCTCACGATGCTATCCTTGGAGGGGAAACTCGTGAAAATTAGTTCTTAAAATATTCAATTTCAACCCCGCCAAGGCGGGGTTTTTTTATTGTGTAAAAATGGAAACTAAACTTTATTTATCGGAAAAGTATCAAGTTATTCTTGGGGAAGAAAGCAGTGTGGCGTTGTGTACGTGCTGGACAGATCCTAGTGGTTTGATGCGTGTCAGAGATGAGCTCCAACAACTGTGTCAGATCGTTGGTACATTATATAGCCAAGAAGGCGTTTCAATCATGCTGCGAAATCTTGCGCTTAATCCGTGGATTCGTACAGTATTAGTTTTCAGCAATAGCCCTTTATCTAACACAGAAATAGGTTCTGCCGGAAGAAGACTTCTTAAGAATATTTGGGAAAACGGCCCTGGTGGTCTAAATATCCATAAAGAAATTTCCCATGACGTAATTGATGTGATGAGACAAAATGTTGAGTTTATTGATGTAGCATCACTTGATGAAGTTATTAATGAATCGAGAAAAAGGAAAAAACTAAAAGTCAAAAAATACATGAAGAGCGAAGAATTTCCAGAGGCCAAAAGAGACGGGGATCTTCCATGGCCTTCTGAGAGGGTTGGATGGAATGTTCGTGGAAAAAAGCTCGCAAATACGTGGGCACATGCCATTGATCGAATAGTCCGCTATGGTCCGATAACAGAGACAAAATATGGCAGTAAACAAAAAGAGCTTCAAAATCTCACATGGACTGTTGAGAAGGAAAATATTGATGATTTTACCATTCCTGATTGGCCGGTGAATGTTCTTGAACATATTGGACTTTCAGAGAGTATGCGTAGAGATTACATGAATACTTATCTAGATCCGAAAAAACCGAGAGGTGTTACATATACCTACGGAAACAGACTGCGAAAATATAAAAAAAATGTTGACCAAATTCAAAGCATTGTTGATAAGATTAATCAGTTCAGCGCACCTCGCAATGCATATGCAATCACCTCATACCCACCTATTGATCTTTTCCAGCAATCACCATGTTTGACCCACGTACAAGTACTTGTTCAAGACCATGAAAAGCTTAATATGTTTGCTGTTTTTAGATCACACGATATGATGAAGGCGGCTCTTCTTAACGCATACGGATTGCTCAATCTGCAGAAATATATTGCAAATAAAACAAACAAAAGAATTGGAAGCTTATCTATTACTTCGATTTCAGCGCATATTTATGAGGAAGATTGGCAGATGGCAAAAGAAATTGTTTCATGTAGCATTTGGGGCAGAGTGAAGCCATATTTTGACGAAAAAGAAGATATTGACCCGCGAGGATATGTGAGAATTCTCATCTTGAACGAGAGATTGCGTGCTGAACTTGTCACTCCTGAAGGAGAACAGTTAATGAGGATTGAAGGAACAACGGCTCGGGAGATAGCACTAAAGATAGCGAAACTAAATCTCCTTTCAAAACCAGACCATTATTGTGATGTTTCATTGGAACTTATGAAAGCAGAAATCGCTTTAAAAAATAATCAAGAATACGTGCAAGACCGTCCATTACAAGTTGGGAATGGGGCTATAAAGTAGCATTAGATGATCTTGGTATGTGGTAAACTATTATAAGTTTCACTAAATAACATGTTGTCAATCGATTATATACGACAAAATAAGGAGAAGGTCATTGAAGCGGCAAAAAATAAGAAACGAGAGGTTGATATTGACCACTTGCTTGAATTAGACGATAAGAGAAGATCTCTTATTAGCGAAGTTCAGACCATTAGAACAAAGCGAAACGAGCTTTCCGATAGAAATGAGAAACCCACAAAGGAGAAGATTGAGGAGGGGAAAAATGTTAAGAATCAGCTTAAGAAGATTGAAGATGAATTAAAAAGAATAGAAGAGGAATATAACGATATTATGCTCCATGTTCCCAATGTGCCTCTTGATGAAGTTCCTGTTGGAAAAGATGAGAGCAGTAATGTTGAGATCAAAAAGTGGGGAGAGCCCAGAGTGTTTGATTTTGAACCCAAATCGCATATAGAACTTGGAGAATCACTTAATATCGTAGATTTCCATAAAGGATCTGATGTCTCGGGATTTAGAGGTTACTTTTTGAAAAATCAACTCGCACTTATACATATGGCACTTCTTTGGTATGTTTTTAGAAAGCTGACTCTAAAAGGTTATATGCCGATCATTGCCCCATCAATAGTGAAAGAATTCACACTTTTTGGTTCAGGACATTTTCCGTGGGCCCGTAAAGACGATGTTTATAGTCTCAATGATCCAGACTCATATTTGGCTGGTACTGCCGAGGTTCCTACAATGGCATATCATAAAGATAAAGTATATGAGGAAAAAAATCTTCCGCTTAAATTTGTTGCCATGTCTGATTGTTTTCGTCGTGAAGCAGGAGCCTATGGTAAAGATACAAAGGGACTTTACAGAGTTCATGAGTTTTGGAAAATTGAACAGGTAATTCTGGCTAAAAATAATCTTGATGAAGCTCGAGTGCTTCATGAGGAATTACAGCAGAATTGTGAAGAGATACTTCAAGAACTAGAACTTCCTTATAGAGTCGTACTTATGTGTACAGGAGAAATGGGAGAACCGCAGGTGTTCAAGTATGATACAGAGACATGGATGCCATCACGTAATAGCTATGGAGAAACGATGTCTAACTCTATTATGGGTGATTTTCAATGTCGACGATTAAATATTCGATATAAAACGCGTGAAGGTGGTAAAACCTTTTGTTATTCATTGAATAATACCGCTTTGGCATCGCCTCGAATACTTATTGCACTACTTGAGAATCATCAGCAAAAAGATGGAAGTATTTTATTACCGAAAGTTCTCCACGATGTGGTCGGATTTGATACAATAGTACGTATCTAATTTTCAATTCTTTTCGTCATTTGGCGATTCAATTTCTATTATGCTCGGATTTGTAAAAAAACTTTTCGATTACAATCAAAAAGAACTCTCTCGGATAGGAAAAATCGTTGAACATATTAACGAGCTTGAAGATGATGCTCGCAAGCTTAAGGATAAAGATTTTTCCGTTGAGACTAAAAAACTGAAAGAGAGCGTACAATCTGGTGATAAAACACTTGACGATGTTCTTCCCTGGGCTTATGCAATGGTACGGGAAGTGTCAAGAAGGATATTGGGACAACGCCACTTTGATGAACAACTCATTGCTGCAATCGCACTTCATGAAGGGAAAATAGCTGAACAGAAGACAGGTGAGGGGAAAACACTTTCTGCAACTGCTCCGTTATACCTTAATGCACTTGAGGGTAAAGGAGCACATCTTGTTACGGTTAACGATTATCTTGCTCGGCGTGATGCAGGTTGGATGGGAGAAATCTATCACATGCTTGGACTATCTGTTTCTTCAATGATTTCTGAAAAATCCTTTATTTACGATCCTGCATATCAAGATAGCGGGGTTTCTGACTGGCGTATTCTCCATTTACGTGAAATTACGCGCAAGGAAGCATATCAAGCTGATATCACATATGGTATTAATTCTGAATTCGGTTTTGATTATCTTAGAGACAATATGGCTAAATCTCCAGAGGAACTTGTGCAAAGAGGATTCAACTACGCTATTATCGACGAAGTAGACTCAGTGCTTATTGATGAGGCACGGACACCCCACATTATTTCGGCACCATACGAACAAGATGTATCTAAATATTATGAATATGCCAAAATTGTGCATCGATTAGATGAGAGTGATTATACGATTGATGAGAAACTGAGAACTGCTCATCTTAATGATAAAGGGATTACAAAAGTAGAAAAAATATTAGGATTGCAAAATATCTATGAACAGGATTATGACTCTTTATTCCATGTAGAAGCTGCTCTAAAAGCCCGAACACTATTCAAAGTAGATAAGGATTACATAGTGAAAGACGGTGAAGTAATTATTGTTGATGAATTTACCGGGCGTTTACTTCAGGGAAGACGTTTTTCTGAGGGCCTTCATCAGGCAATTGAAGCAAAAGAAAGCGTTGAAATTAAACGTGAATCTAAAACTCTTGCGACAGTATCACTTCAGAATTATTTCAGAATGTATAAAAAGCTTGCAGGGATGACTGGAACAGCACAAACTGAAGCAGAGGAGTTTAATAAAATATATAAGCTTGAAGTAATTGTTGTTCCAACACATCAAGACGTTGTAAGAAAAGATCATGCTGATCTTATTTATAAAACAGAGCGCGGAAAATATACCGCTGTTGTAGAAGATATAGCCCGTCTTCATAACGAAGGACGACCTGTGCTAGTGGGTACAACCTCAATTGATAAAAATGAAACGCTTTCTCGGCTTTTAAAGAAAAAAGGCATTCCTCATGAACTTCTTAATGCAAAAAATCACGAGCGTGAAGCACGGATTATTTCTAAAGCAGGGGAAAAAGGAGCAGTTACAGTTGCGACAAACATGGCTGGACGGGGAGTTGATATTGTACTTGGAGGGGAACCACCTTCAAAATATGAGAGAGAAATTGAGAATGAATCCTCCGGCAAAGCTCAGGGAGGGAATTTAAGAGATGAGAATGCCTTTAACAAACTTCGGGAGGAGTGGCAGAAAAAACATGATGACGTAGTAAAAGTTGGTGGATTGTGTGTTATTGCTACGGAACGACACGAGTCAAGACGTATTGATAATCAGCTTCGAGGTCGTTCAGGTCGTCAGGGAGACCCAGGAGACACCCGATTTTTTGTATCTCTTGAAGATGATCTTATGAGAGTGTTTGGCGGTGAACAGGTATCCCGCATGATGGATTTTTTCAAACTTCCTGAGGACCAACCTTTGGAACATGTAATGGTTTCAAAGGCTCTTGAACAAGCTCAAGTTAAGGTAGAAGGATTCAACTTTGATATTCGAAAGAATCTTGTCGAATTCGATGATGTTCTTAATAAACAACGTGAAATTTTATACACCATGAGGCAGTCTATCCTCGCATCAACAGAAGAGACATCGCAAAAGCTTGAAGATGAAGTTTATCGTGCCTTTGAAGAAGATTTTAATACTCTTCTTAACACATTTGTTTTCCTTCAGGAAGGGAATGCTGATTTTGAAGGCTTAGAACGAGAACTTGCGCTTATTTTTCCTGATAATGTTCAAGGACTTATCAAAAAGATACAATCCTCTGTAGGGCACGAGGATGGACAGAATGTTTTATTTGATACATTTGAAAAACTTTATAAAACTCGAAAGAAAGAGGTTGGAGAAGAGCTATGGCACAATGTTGTCCGTTTTATCTTTTTAGATACTATTGACAAATTGTGGACAGAGCATCTCACTGCAATTGACGATCTTAGACAGGGAATTAACCTGCGCGGATATGCTCAACTAGATCCTCTTACAGAATATAAAAACGAGGCGTTTAGTATGTTTGAGAAGCTTTTATCTGATATAAATTTCGATTTTGTACGACGTATATTTAAAATTAGAGTTGATATACAACAAGCAGATCTTCCTGAGAAAGAAGAGGAACCGAAGGTACAGCTCAAATCTGCCTCGAGAGTAGATCCTTTTAAAATGAGCAAACAAATCCCAGCTGCGATTCCTCAAGAAGAAAATGAAACCCCGGTTAGAGTAACAAATGTAGTCGCAGAATCATCAGAATCAGAAACAAACCAGCCGTTTGAGATAGGTGGATTTAAGGTGACTCCCCCGGGAGCAGCTAGTAAAAAACCGGGACGAAATGATCCGTGCTGGTGCGGAAGTGGGAAGAAGTATAAGAAATGTCACTATCCGAATTGATTTAGGACTATTCTTGTATCATTAATGAATATTGTGCAATCAGTAAAGATTTATCAATTTTCTACTATAAAAGATTTAATCGAGGGTAATTATAGTAAGCTAATATCTCCTCAAGAAATCGGATCATTTATAGGCAAGGATTTACGAAAAATTTCAGTAGGGGATGAGCTATTGTCATTTTTAGGAACATTCGCTGGTATACCTAATGAAATTCATAATTTAGACATTGGTTATGCCAAAATCATAGATGGGAGCACGGGTTTTTTTAAAGAAAAGTTAGTTGATACAAAGAATTTTAAACCTAAAGAAATCGCTTTTGCGCAGATAGGTATTGGATATAAAAACGTAAGACCAGATATACAGACAATAATTCCAGAAGGAATTAATACTCATACCAGACTCGATGATTTTGTGTCAAATGTCGTCAGGAAGTACCTTAAAGATAAAAAGGTACAGAAAACTTTTAATAACCTCGCAGTAGTTCGGATCGAAAATGGAAAAATTTATTCTGATTTTAGAGTTCCATTAAATAAATTTCATCTGTCTATCGAAGAGACAATGGAAACTCAGTTAGAAGGAAACCTTAAACAGTTTGATAGCATGTCAGGATTTTTCGATATGCATAAAAGTACCATACATCTTCATGCAACATCCAACGATTGTGTCGCGCATGTACTAACTAAAGGAGATTCGAAGAATAATCTTGTTCCACAGGTTAGATTTAAAAATTCTTCACTTAAGGTCTATTTCTGTGAAACCCCAACTTTATCAATAACACTGTAATTAGATTTGACAGTAATCACTAATAGGCCTTTTTTAATTCAGATTTTTCTAATAAACTAAACCTTCCATAAATTAATTTGAGTGTTCTTTACAGACCTATAGTATTATGGTATAATATATAGGTGCAGCTGAACTAGCCCAGATAAAAGCTATCTGATGGTGTTTTGCTGCATTTTTATTGCACTTTGATAAGCTGCGGTTTAAATTTACTACTCATGTGGGTATGCTTGTGGAAATTAATTGAATAATTTCTATAAGGCTACCCAAATGGGTAGTTCACACATCTCTGAGAGGAGAAAACGACGTGAACGAGCTCATTCTGTTCGGTCTCCTCGTCCTGAACTTCGCCATCTCGTGGTGGAACGCGCGAGAAGGCGGCAAGTACTGGACGGAGAGCAAGATCACCGGCGGCTTCATCCGGATCTTGCTCGCCTCGGCGCTGATCATGTCTGCTGCAGGATTCACTTGGTGCTACCTCACGATCCTCGCGATCTTGGGCGTCGTCACCAACTTCCTGACAGCAGAGCAGGCGCAGGTGATGTTTAGCCTCGGCTACATCATCATCTGGCCTGTGGTCGTCGGGGTCGGGATTCCCATCTGGGCCCACAGCCTGATCAGGGCATGGCGGGAGCGTACTCTGGGAACGACAGCGGTGGCCGGCTACAATACGTTCGCCATGGCGCACAACGTTATCAGCGGGGCAAAACACATGCCTAACGCGTTGGGAGACGTCATGTCGTTCTTCGGCACCAGCAAGTCATCGCGTCGTCGCGGCAGTTCAAGCGGCCAAGGAGCAGCGGGTCTCGTCGTGATCTTGTTGGTCATCCTGGCGATCGCTGGTGGTACGCTCACCACCATCATGATCGCGAGGGACGCTGACGAGAAGCACGTGCTCGACATGGCCTCGGCCGCTGACCTGTAGGTCTCGTTCCAACAGGATATTGCAAACTTTCGGTTCTGCCGGAAGGACTGCTACATGCAGAACGGGTTGCTCCGTTATCGGCAAACAAGGCCCCAAAGGGGCCAAAAGGTGTCGCGATGCGATACCAAACCGCGGTACAACAAGCAAAGTGCAATTGGGCACGGAAGAGATTTTAGTGACTTCGAGTCACAAACGACCCTGCGTCGTTAAATCCCAACCGTGCCCTTTTGCGTATATAGAAATATTACATCTCGAGTTGTTCGATCTCGATGAGTCTATTATATTTAGAGAGTCTTTCCGAGCGTGACATTGAGCCTGTTTTTATAAAGTCTGCACCACAAGCAACTGCGAGATCTGCGATAAAGTGGTCGTTTGTTTCTCCTGAGCGGTTAGAAATTGCAATCTTCCATCCAGCTGAACGGGTTTTTTTTATAGCTTCAATTGTTTCCGATAGTGTACCTATTTGATTTACCTTTATTAGAACTCCATTTGTAGCCTTTTGACTTATTCCCTTTTCAATTCTTTGGGGGTTTGTAACATATAAATCATCACCGATAACAACAGTTCCACTATCAATTTTGCTCGTAAGCAATTTAAATCCTTCCCAATCGTCCTCAGCAAATGGATCTTCGATAGATACGATACCGAATTTTTTGGCAAGATCAAGATAATAGGTTACAAGTTCGGTCATTTGTAAATTTTTATTTTCTACCCTCATTTGATATTGTCCGTTTTTATAAAATTCAGAAGCTGCTGCATCAATACCGAGATCGACGTTTTGTCCTGCAATATAACCTGCATTTTTAATCGCCATATGAATATATTCAAATGCTTCCTTATTTGAACTAAGTATTGGAGCATAACCCCCCTCGTCTCCAACAAGCGTGTGAAATCCTTTATCTTTAAGAAGTTTGCCAAGGTGATGGAAGACTTCGGATGCTAATTTTACAGATTCTGATGGGGAAGTAGTTTTTGGAAGAATCATAAATTCCTGAATATCAAAAATCCAGTTTGCGTGTGCTCCTCCGTTAATGATGTTTACCATTAATCGAGGAAAAGCTGTCTCGAATTCAGAAAAGAAATACTCATGAAGTGTTTTCCATACAGGTTCCTTTTTGGAACCAGCAAGGGCACGGGCGCTTGCGAGGGAAACCGCCAAGATAGCATTTGCCCCAAGTTGTGATTTATTATCCGTACCATCAAGGTTGAGCATAATTTTATCGATATTCAAAAGATCTTCGATTTCAACACCTTTGAGTGCATCAGCTATTTTGGTATTTACATTATCCACCGCTTTGAGTACGCCTTTTCCTAGATATCTTTTTTCATCGTTATCTCGTAGTTCAAGCGCTTCATGTGAGCCTGTCGAAGCTCCAGAGGGAACAGAAGCGTGTCCGATCGTTCCGTCGGAGAGCTGCACGTGTGCCATCACGGTAGGATTTCCACGCGAATCGAGAATTTCAAGTGCTCGGATGTTTGCTATATGCATAAAAATATTATTATTCTGTCATCCTGAATTCATTTCAGGATCTCGAGATGCTGAATCAAGGTTCCTCCGATTTAATCGGAGTTCAGCATGACAAACATTGAGATCCCAAAACGAGTCTTCGCCCCCGAGGGTCTCAGACCCGATGGGTTCAGCATGACGAGAGCAAATTACTTAAAATAACGCGAGCTGATCTTTACTCTTTCTTTTCTCTTTTTTCACTTCAGATTCATCTTTGAAAAATCGGCCTTTTAAACTTTTGAAACTATACGTATCAAAAAATGACTTTAATTCTTCATTATAGTTATTAAACTCCATGCGATCAATATCAAAATTAATTCCAACATCAAACTCCAATACAGCAAGTTTTTTTGCGAGTATAGCATCTTGCTCGCCTTGAATAAGTTTTTGCTTAATTGTTTCATTTTCTACTTCATCAATATGTTTGTAAAGATTTTCCACAGTATCAAATGTTTTGAGAAGTTGAACTGCGGATTTAGGTCCGATTCCTGTTACACCTTTATAATTATCTGATGGATCACCTACCAGAGCCTTATAATCTGCGATTCGTTCAGGTGGAATCCCAAACTTTTGAATAACGGCGTTGCGGTCATACAGTTTTCCATTTTTTGCTTGTCCTACTTGTGGAGTAAGAATGAATACACTTTCATTAATGAGCTGAAAAATATCTTTATCTCCTGTAAGAATAATTGTTCTTATGTTTTTTTTATGCGCTTTGTGAGTGATAGCTGCTATGATATCATCTGCTTCAAAACCTTCTTTTTCAACATGGTCTATTCCTGCAGCGTTAAGAAAATCTCTAACAAGAGGAAACTGAATTTTGAGTTCTTCGTCAGTTTCCGGTCGCTGTGCACGATATTTCTCAAATAGCTTATCACGAAAGGTCGGCGCTGGAGTATCAAAGCAAACAACCACGTACAACGGCTTAATGTCGGAGATAACTTTATGCAAAACAGAAGCAAATCCATACAAAGCATTTGTAGGTGTTTTGTCCTTTGACATAAAGTCCGGGAGAGCATGATATGCGCGGTGAATAAGTGCGTGTCCGTCAATGATGAGAAGCGTTTTCATAGCTTGAGCATGATATTCGTATTACGTATAAAGTATTACGTATCGATACCTAATACCATAATACCTAATATGTAATACCTATGCACTCGGTTTTTTTCCTACAAGTTTTGCAAACTCGTCTCCATCTAAGCTTTCCTTTTTTATTAATACTTCTGCAACTTTTTCAAGTTCACGTTTGTGTTTCTTTAAAATAATTACTGCATTCTTATAGCATGCGCTTATAATTTTATTTACTTCCGAATCGATTTTATTCATCGTTTCTTGAGAAAGATATGATTGTTCATAAAAGGCTCTTCCCCATTCGGTAATATCTTGTGTAGGCCCGTAATTTATTGGTCCTAAATCGCTCATTCCATATTCAATTACCATGCTTCGGGCTATATTAGTAGCCTGATCAAAGTCATTTGCAGCGCCAGTGGTTACTTCTTCAAATATGAGTTCTTCTGCTGCACGACCACCTAACATAGAAGTAATCATTTTCAAAAGACGGGTTTTTGTCTGGTGAAGTCTATCAATACGTGGGGGAATAAGTGTGTGACCCAAAGACATGCCGCGGGAGACGATAGAGATCCTATGAACAGGGTCAGTATCAGATTGGAAATGTGTTACTATGCCATGTCCTCCTTCATGATAAGCTGTAATTTTCTTATCAAGATCTGTTTGAAGTCTCTTTTTTTCAGGTCCAAGTTTTACCTTTGTAGCAGCTTCTTCGAGATCGTCCATCGAAACAGACTCCTTTTGCTCACGCGCGGCAAGTATTGCAGCCTCGTTGAGCATGTTTTCAATGTCTGCTCCTGAGAAGCCAACAGTTCTTCGAGCAAGTTTTTCCCATGAAACGTTTTTAGCAAGTGGTTTTCCTTGAGCGTGAATTTTAAGAATCGATTTTCTCCCCTCAAGATCAGGATAATCGATGATGACTCGACGATCAAAACGACCTGGTCTTAATAATGCAGAATCAAGAAGATCGCCCCTGTTTGTCGCAGCGACAACAATAACCTGATCATTAGGAGTAAAACCATCCATCTCAACAAGGATTTGATTTAAGGTTTGCTCTCTTTCATCATGCGCAGGCATCGCGCTTACTGAACGGGTTCTTCCTATAGCATCTATTTCATCAATAAAAATAATAGAAGGTGCGCTTGTTTTAGCTATAGAAAACAGATCACGTACGCGAGCAGCACCTATTCCGACAAGCATTTCCATGAATTCAGAACCTGCAACAGAAAAAAATGGGACGTTACTCTCGCCTGCAACAGCTTTTGCAAGAAGTGTTTTACCTGTTCCTGCAGGACCAACGAGAATAACTCCTTTTGGAGGTCGGGCTCCAAGTTTTTTGTACTTTTTAGGGTTTTTGAGAAAATCTACAATTTCCTCTAATTCTTTTTTCGCTTCATCAACACCAGCAACATCTTTAAAGGTTATTTTCGACATTTTTTTTGAAAAGCGTTTTGACCGAGATTGTCCAAATGAAAAGATAGAATCCTGCGCTCCACGAGCTTGTCTAAAGATAAATATAAAAAAGGCAATAATAAGAATTGTTGGTATTACATTAATGATAAAAGTAGATAGAAGCGATGTCTCTTCGTTAGTTCGAACTAATACATTTATATCATCGGGATCTATGCCAGACTCTTGAAGTATTTGTCGAAAACTATCTTCAGCCTCTTTTTTTGTGCTCACTCTCTCACCATTTTTGTAAATCGCTGTAATAGTGTTTCCCGACCGTTCAATTTTTTCAATTTTTCCAGTTTTAATAGCAGTTAACACTTCGTTTATTGGTTTTTCAGAAGAAAGTCGCTGAAACTCTTGATTTCCATAAAAAATAGTAAGACCAAAAAGAATAACAAACACAATAATAAAAAGCGTACGTATGTTGAGGTCAAATTTGAATGTTTGACTTTGTCCTTTTGCTGGTTTCTGATTTTGATCCATAGCCCTTTATTTTAGCAAATTTTTGATAGAATTGATAGGCGCATAGGACGAGCTTATATGTATATCATTCAGGCAAAAAAAAACGAGAAAGAAGCTATTCAACAAACAGTAAAAATTCTTCGCAAAGGTGGTATTGCTGTTGTTCCTTCAGACACAGTATATGGTCTTTCAGTTGACGCAACAAACAAAGTTGCGGTAGAAAAGCTCATTCGATACAAATCCCGCCCACCCGGTAAAGCAATTTCTATTTTTACAGGAACACTTGAACGTACGAAAGAATATGTCACTGTGAGTAATAAACAAGAAAAAATAATATCGACAATGGTACCTGGTCAATATACGTTCATATTTCCTTCTACCCATAAAATAGATAAAAAACTTGAATCAGAACGTGGTACGTTAGGTATTCGAGTACCAGATTTCCAATTTATAAATGGTGTTGTTAAGGCATTTGGAAAGCCAATTACAGCAACTTCAGCAAATATTTCAGGAACATCTCCACACTATTCAATTGACGCATTACTCAAAGCAACGCCAAAGTCAAAACAGCGTATGATCGATGCGATTATTGATTACGGAAAACTTCCACGAAATAAACCATCTACAGTTATCGATTTTACGGAAGGAGATATTAGAATCTTAAGGCAAGGAGACATGCGCTTTCAAAGAATAGCTCATAAATCAGTAAAATTTCAGTCAATCAGCGAAGGCGAAACAAAACAAATAGCAAAGAGTCTTCTACAGAAAAATATCCAAAAGTCAATTGAGAAGCCTGTTGTCATAATGCTTTTTGGGGAAATGGGAGCAGGCAAGACGGTATTTGTAAAAGGAATAGGAGAGTATTTAGGTATTGATAGAATTATTTCTCCTACGTTTGTGATTTATTATGAATATCATATTCAACACCACTACATTCATACACTTTATCATGTTGATCTATACAAAATAGAAGATCAAGAAGAGTTTGAACATCTGGGTTTAGAAGAAGTTTTAAAACCAGCTAATCTAATGTGTGTTGAATGGAGCGAGAAAAGCGAAGGAATTTTTAAGATACTTAATGAGAAAGCTTATGTAATTTCTGTACACATGAAACATATAGACGAAACCAGAAGAGAGATAATTATTCGTTGATTTAATTTAATTATGTCTGACCCGATTATTCTTGCAATTGATACATCGTGTGACGAAACGTCTGTTGCTGTTACCTGTGGAAGATGTATCCTCGCTAACGAGATGTATTCGCAAATACTGGTTCATAAAAAATGGGGAGGAGTTGTTCCAAATCTTGCGAAAAGAGCTCATGAAGAAAGAATCGATGGAGTTATAGAAACTGCACTAAAGAAATCGAAAAAAGCCTTTGAAGACATCGATTATATTGCAGTGACATATGGTCCTGGTTTAGCGATAGCGTTAGGTGTTGGTATTAATAAAGCTAAAGACCTTTCTTTGAAATATCAGAAGAAACTTATTGCTGTTAATCATATGGAAGGACATATCTATTCATGTTTTGCACAAAATTCTAAAGGTAATCCGAATACTCCTATTTTATTTCCATATATTGCACTCCTTGTTTCAGGTGGTCATACAGAATTAGTGCTGTTTAAGAACCATATCTCATATGAAATTATTGGTGAAACGCTTGACGATGCCGCTGGAGAAGCCCTAGATAAAGCTGCGCGGATGATTTTGGATGCTCATGTATATCCTGGTGGTCCGGTTATTGAAGAGTTGGCTAAAAAAGGAAATCCAAACTTCATACGATTTCCAAGGCCACTAGAAAAGTCAAAGGATCTTAATTTTTCGTATTCTGGCTTAAAAACATCTCTTTATAATTATTTGAAATCTGAGTCTATCAACAGACAGAGTGGTCAGAAGGCGTATGACAAGCATCATATTGCAGCTTCGTTTCAAGAAGCTGTTATTGATAGCTTGCTTATTAAGCTCGAAAAGGCAGTTATTACTTATAAGATCAGAAATGTACTCATTGCTGGTGGTGTTGTAGCAAATATGAGTTTGCGTAAAAAGGCGAGAGTATTGGTGAAGACGCATAACGGTAAAGTTATATTTCCTCCGTATAAATCACTTTATGGAGATAATGCAGCAATGATTGGAATTGCAGCTTACTATAAAGCCAAAAAAGGAATGTTTGCGCAAAGTTTTGATGACGTTGAAAGGCAGGCTCGAGCTCAGCTTATTTAAAATGTGGCTAGGGAGAGAATCGCCCCATTTCGCCCCGATCTAATCGGGGCTTCACGGGGTAAAAACTCTCGACCTTGTGCCAGCGAGAGGGATCGAACCTCTGACCTGTCGCTTATGAGACGACCGCTCTAACCACTGAGCTACGCTGGCAGTAATTATTCAATATTATTGCTCCTTGCCCTTCCGAAATCCCACTCTGTGGGATGAAGGAGGGTAACCGCTGAGCTACCTAGCCTGAACCACATGCCCAAAATTGGGAGAGAATAACTTGTCGGGGCGGGCGGACTTGAACCGCCGGCCTCACGCTCCCAAAGCGTGCGCTCTAGCCATCTGAGCTACGCCCCGTTCTATTTAAACTCAACTTATTGTATCACATTCTGTATAATTAGAACCAAACCTAAGCATATGGATTTTCATTCATTTTACAAAGATTATTTAAAGCGAGGCATAGATTTTCTTCTTGCGGGTATTCTAATAATCATTTTTATTCCAATCTCGGCTTTGACGATTTTAGCAATAAAAGTAGATTCTGCTGGGCCAGTTTTTGCTGATGTACCAGGCAGAGTAGGTAAAAAAGGAAAACCTTTTAGAATGTATAAATTTAGATCAATGATTATTAATGCTCACCATCTTTTACGCAACGATAATAAATTTAGTCAACTTTATGAAGAATATAAAGAGAGTAGCTATAAGTTGAAGAAAGATCCAAGAATTACAAGAG
>MFZX01000044.1 GCA_001788095.1 Candidatus Roizmanbacteria bacterium RIFCSPHIGHO2_12_FULL_37_23 | reverse complement strand
TATGCCCCATCTATACACGTTTTAGAAAGAGAGATCAAGCTAAAACATACTTTTCAGGTGCCAGTTTGTGGACGCTGCCGTCACTATCCTTCGCTAAAGCTACGGCTAGCAAGCTATCATGAGTTAAGCTACGGCTAGCAAGCCTATGTATTATACATATATACTTAGAAATCAAATAACAGGACGATATTACGTTGGCTCATCTCCAGATCTGAAAAATCGCTTAAAAAAACATAAATCAGGTAAAGTCTTATCTACAAAATCAAACCTCAACTATGAACTTGAATGGTACTGTGGATTTAAAACTAAGTCTCAGGCTATCGCTTTTGAACAATATCTAAAATCGGGATCAGGTCGTGCTTTTATGAAAAAGCGATTTTTCAGCAAAGCCGTAGTTTTGGCAAAGGATACGACGGCGGGATAACTTGTCCGCCGAAGTTTTAACGAAGGTGGATCCCGCCGGGGTCACACAGAAAGAAACAGTGGAATTCAATCTGCATCAGATGTGTCGTAAAGAAATGGAAGCTCAACACGAGCCTTTCGTGCTTCATTATGCCAATTTCGTAATTCAGTAAGCATAGCTGTCTCACCCGGAGATACAAAGTCATCAACTAACCTAGAGGTATCACTCCAGTATGAAAGTACATTTAATAATTCACGCCCTTTCCCGTCTTGTTGTGCTTGCTCGGGAGTAGTTAACGGAGTCACAATGATCACGTGCTCCAATCCATCTCCCATGCTTCCCAACAGGCGTATGTCATCCAGTGCAGCTAATGTGCTTGCATACGCAGACTCTCGTGCCTGCTCTGAAAGAGGAGAGAGCGCAGTCACAAGTAAAGTATCTCCATGTGGATCAAGACGATCACCTAAATCAGCTAAATGCCTAGAAAGTATTTCAGTTGGTTCTGCTTGAAGCCTATAAGCATGCAAAAAAACCTCAGGTTCAGACCCTCTTAAAGGTCTATTTCGTCGTGCTACGCTCCATAATGAAGTAGAGCCTGATTCACTTCCTGGAAGTTCACCATGTAATAAACGTAGCATTTTTGAAGGATCAGCTCCTCCACTATCATGCTGTGCTACTAGTACTCTTACAAGCGCAGGAATTTCGGACTGTCGCAGTCCGCCTACTTTATTTCCTTTACTCCTTAATAGCGCTCTAAGCTCTTTGTGCGCATAGAGCGGGATATCCCTAAATACTTCTCCAACACGATCTAAGCTCGTAAGTTCACCTGGTGAGGCATCTCGTCCAAATGCTACTTGAAAAAGTGCATGTTTAGATGAAGGATCGCGAGGAACTCTCATCTCGTCACCTAATTGCGCAACGCTTGCTAAGTGAGGTGCGAGTAAAGATACTGCACGATCAGCATCTACTCTTTCAGCATGTCTGACAAGTTCGGCCGCAACTTGCTCAGCAATTCTATAAGCAAGAATAAATCTTTCCTTTTGTTGAAGTTCCACTCCTTCGATTGCACTCAGCATAAATTCCTTTGGATCTCGAACTATGTCTTCACTTTTTCTTTTTTTTGCCCGCCTACTGCGTTCATAAGCTGCGATTCCTGTGAGAGCTACGCCAAATAAACTCGCTACAGCTTGCGTGCGTGGATCTCGTGCTATCTCCACAAATTTTCTTTTTCTCTCGTCATCTGTTTCTGCCATATGTGTTAGTTGTTAAATGATAAATATTTACTTTCACCAGTTGGTCTATAAAACCATAGATAATCTATAGGAGTTGAGATTTCAAAAGGATCCTGTAAAAGTGATCGCATAAGACCATCTATATTTTTTTCCTTAAGGAATGGACCCATATAAAAAGCCCGACAAAGTAACTCATCTCCCTCTTGTTCTTCAGGAAAAATTGCCATTATGCTTTCTGTAGAATTTTCTTCTTCTGCTCTTTCAACAAGATCTTGATCCATGAGCCTATCACGAAAATCCTCAGATAATCCAAAGTCATTATTTGGCATCACGATATGTGTTTCTTTTGGAATGACTCTTGAATCAATAAAAATTAGTTCCTTTATTGTAATTGATTTCATAGGTCTTCCTTCTTTCTCATAAAATTTTTTAACCATTTCTATCCCTTTCGGCATATTGTCAAATACAAAAAAACTCGGAGTCTCAACCGATCCATCTGCAAATGTAATCGTTGCATAGTAAAGAAGTTGTGGAATGTTTTCGTCCATTCTCAAAGCTTAACTCTCAAATCTGAATTTCAATTATACCATAAAGTATTTATCTATAGGTCGTAGTTTGTTAAGAGAATTTTAATGTTTATATGTCATAATCTGCCCTATGAAAAACGTTATACATTCAATAGACAATCAGGCGTGCCCTAAATGCAATGCGACCTTAGGTCCTGTTGAGACTACGCCCATTGGAAGACAAATACAGCGATGCTCAAATGGTTCCTGGGATCGTACAACTCGTCAAGTTAACGGATGTACGTATGCACGATGGTCATATCCACAACCGGAAAAACTTGACGAGGAATGCCCCAAGTGTGGCGAACCACTCGTTCTTGTATCCACAAGGAAGGGTAGTAAACTCAAAAGATGTAGTACGGCCGGGTGGGACAGGGCAACAAAAACAGTCACAGGCTGCGATTACGTCGAATGGGTGAAATAAGAATCACCTTTAGTCGATCTCGTATTCCTCGTTCATTTGAGGAAGTACGATGTCTGAAATACCAAGGTGGTTCTTAATCGCCGATGCTAGATCAGCACGAGGAACACTATCACCGTGTGTTAAATAGACCTTATGCACATCTCGGATATAACTCAACCACTTAAGTAATTTGGGTTCATCCGCGTGCGCACTCATTGCAGCCAGATCTCTAATAGACGCTCGTACTGTTATCTCGCTTTCGAGAATCGATGCTGTTCTTGTTCCGCTTAATATGTCCCTACCCAAGGTTTCGATACCTTGATATCCAACAAATAGCAAGTGCGTTGACTTCCTTGGGAGATATTTACGTGCGTGATGAAGTATTCTTCCTCCGGTCATCATACCACTTCCGGCAATAATCACCATCGGACCGCTCGTGGTATGAATTTTTGCACTTTCCTCAGTATTTTTAGTAATTATAAGTCCTGGAAAATTAAATGGGTCATCATGTTGTGTATGCTCGCTAAGTTCTTGGTTATAGTACTGTTTGTAAATTTTGTATACTTTCGTTACTCGCGACGCCATAGGACTATCTAGATAAATAGGAGTCTGTTGATGTACTTTTCCTTCTCTTTTTAAGTGATCAATCCTATGTAAAAGCTCTTGCGACCGTTCAATAGAAAAAGCCGGAATGAGTAAAACTCCTTTTGATTGTTCAACAGCATTTATTTCTTCTTGAATTACCTGAGAGGGATCGATATGCGGATGTTTTCTTCCACCATATGTGGATTCCATAACGACTATGTTTGCTTGATTAATAGTCTGCGTAGGTTTTAATATGTCCTGTGGACTATTGCCGAGATCCCCGCTGAAAACAATCTTCGATATACCATCTGATGAATTTTTGTCTTCAAATTCAATACTTGCAGATCCTAGGATATGCCCTGCGTCTCTAAAAATAACGTGCCAATTTCCAACTTTAAATGCTTGATCGTATGTAACAATCTCTGCATGTTCTAGTAATCTATGAACATCTACTTCATTAAATAGTTGGGGACGCTCTTGTTCGTGTTCAGAGATATGGGCAGCGTCTAAGAGTGCAATTTCTGTAAGATCTTTTGTTGCTTCTGTCATAAAAATTCTTCCTTTAAAGCCATTCTTTGTAAGCAAAGGAAGCCTTCCACAATGATCCAAATGTGCATGCGTTAATATAACGCCATAAACATTAGATGGATCAAATTGCAAGGGAGCATAATTCAGATCTGCAATTTCTTGTTGGCCTTGAAACATACCCATATCAACAAGTACATTTGGACCATTGTCTTCTTTGAGAAGATAGCATGAACCAGTCACGGTGCCTGAAGCCCCTAAAAATTTTATATACTTCATACCTTCAGTATACTTTATAATGTATACTAATTATTCATACGAGAGGAGGTGAGTCTATGAATTATACTCGAAAACTCATAATCTACTTTATTGTGAATTTCGTCATTCTTTATCTAGCATTCTTATATGGTTCTGATTATATTGTTTTTGGTCGACTCGAAATAGGATCACTACAAGCTGTATTAACTTCAGCATTTGGGATCGCAATTGCAATAATGCTTTTGGATTTAATCGTCTATGATTTTAAAATTAAGATTCCAGCGGAAAAGTATATTCTTGCTGAAGTATTAGTTAATATCGGAGCATTGTATCTTTTAGCTCGAACACCTTTGCAAAATTCTGTAGGAGTTGGAATTGTTGCCTTTTGGGTAGCTATAGTGCTCGGATTGATTCTAAGTCTTGCGCAATACGGCGTAAAAAGAATGACGGACAAAAAATAAGAAGCAAGTTTAAATTAATCCTTTTTCTTTCATGCTTACATATCCTGAAGCAGATATTATTATGTGATCAATCATATCTATTCCAAGAACTTTACCACCCTCTTGCAATTTCTTCGTTAACAGAATATCTTCTCTTGATGGATCTGGATTGCCGGAAGGATGATTGTGGACCACAATAATTGACGCCGCATTATATGTAAGCGCAGGCGCAAACACGTCTCTGGGATGGGCTATACTTGCGTCCAATGTCCCAATTGAGATCGTATGCGTTTTGATAAGTTGCTGTCTCGCGTCAAGATATAATCCGACAAAATGTTCTCTTCGTTTATTCTTAATATGAGAAACAGCATGAACTACATTAGTTGGATCATCGATAGTTGGAACCCTGTTTTGCTCTCGAATTCTTTTGGAAATTTCAAATGCTGCAACTAATGTAGCTGCACGAGAAGATCCAACTCCTTTAATTTTCGATAAGTCTCTAAATGAGAGTGATGCAATATCGTAAAAATCTTGGATTTGTAACAATCTTTTTGATATATCAAGTGCACTCTTTCCTTTATATCCAGTTCGAAGCAAAATAGCTAATAACTCAAAGTTCTTTAATGACTCCACTCCTGATAATATAAGTTTCTCTCTCGGACGCTTAAATGATGGTAAATCTTTCAACTTCATGATAAGATGGTATATCATACATTACTAATCTTAAAAATTTCTAAAACAAATATGCAAAATGTCCCACAAAACAAAATCATATATTCAGTATTAGGAATAGTAATTTCTGTTGGAGTTCTCTGGGGGATTTGGAAAATGGTTGGATCAACTAATAATACTAATCAAGCACAACAAGTTGTCGATATTACTATTACAAAAGACGACTGGTCAAGGGGAAATAAAGAGGCGCAAGTGGTGCTCGTTGAATATAGTGATCTTCAGTGTCCTGCATGCAAAGCATACGCACCATTGGTTGAGCAAGTTGTGGATAAATACAAAAAAGATGTTCTGTTTGTTTATAGGCACTTTCCACTAAGTATTCACGAAAATTCTACAAACGCTGCCTATGCTGCTGAGGCCGCCGGTATGCAAGGAAAATTCTTCGAAATGCATGATATTCTTTTTGAGAAACAAGAGGCCTGGGCAAAATCTAAAAAAGCGAATGAATTATTTTTAACATATGCTAAAGATATCGGCCTTGATGTAGATCAATTTAAAAAAGACTTTCAGTCATCGCGCGTAAAAAATGGTGTTGAAGATGATCTAGTAACTGGAGGGCAAATAGGTATAGACGCAACACCGACTTTTTTCCTCAATGGGCGAAAATTAGAAAGTATCCGTTCGTTTGAAGATTTCAGCCAACTTGTTCAAGAAGAGATAGAAAGAACAAGGTCGTCTCAACAAGAAAAAAAGTAGTACCAAGTCTTAAATATCCATGTCACAGAAAAAACTTGCGTTGTTTATTTTATTATCACTCCTTTCAATCGGTTCCGGTGCTGTTTTTGGACTCTTAGACCTGTTCGGATTTATTGACGGACGTCACACTCTGAGTTTTTCCTTACTTTTAATATCGATTTTTGATATATACCTCATAACCATTACTGTATTCCTCCTCAATTTTGCACAACAAAATCGGGTCGTTCTCTTTTTTATTATAGCCTCACTGTTGTTTTCTACCACATTTTTTCTTATGAATCTTAATATATTGCTTACCATTACATCGAGTATCATTTTTTTCATTTTTCTTTGGTATGCTTATTCAACAAGTCGAAATCGATCACAACTTTTTATCTCTTTCTCCCCTCGGGAAATATTCTTCCCAGTCATTAAAACCAGCTTTTTATATTTCATGGTCGTCCTTGCTCTCTTAGCTTACTCTCAGTCCAAAGTACTTGTCTCTCAAAACAGCCTTATTAGCCCACAAATGATAAAAACAATAAGCCATCCTATCGTTATTACATTAAATAAACAGCTTAATGCAGAACTAAAAGCCCAACTTGGCAACCAAGTGAGTAATAAAGTTCCAGTTCAAAATCAAGAACAAGTAATAAGATTGGTTCTACAAGAATCTCTTGAGTCCATGCAAGAAAACGGATCACAAGATATATATGGATTTAAACCTAAGGAAATTCCAATTGAGAAAACGATAGTCTATAAAAATGGTGATATTGACGTTGCTCCTGTTGTAGATGCAATGCTTCCTGAAATAGCTCGAAGGCTCAATGATCGGATTAGCCAATATGCTGTTTTCACTCCTCTAATCGTAGCTTTTCTCGTACTCCTCATATTACAACCATTTGTCTATCCTCTTGAACTCATAGAGTCGTTCATTACACAGATTATCTTCAAGATAATGCTTAAAACAAAATTTCTTCTCCTTAAAAAAGAGGTGAGAGAAATTGATGTACTTGAACTTTAACTCTCAATGAAATCATCAATAATCTTCTTGACCTGGTCGTATGGAAGAGCTCCTTCGATCAGTGTTGATTTTCCTGTCTTCATATCGTACAAGACCGTTGTTGGTGTAGCTGCTATTCCAGCTTGAGTCCCCTCATTAAGCTGTCCGTTTACTTTGTCCTCGTACTTCCCTGAATCAATACATTTTTGTACGGCGGCTTTATCTAAACCAAGCTCTTGCGCGACATCAGCGAGCTCAGTGATCTCAAGATCAGGCATTCTCGTAAAAATTTCGTCGTGCATTGCCCAAAATTTATCTTCTCCACCAAGCTCAGCAACGCATTCTGAGGCTTGCGCGGAAGGCATCGCTTTTGGATGAAATGAAAGTGGAAAGTGTCGATAAACTATCCCAAACTCGTCTCCATATTCTTTTTCAAGTTTTTGTGTGGTTGGGAAAAATGCTCCGCAAAACGGACATTCAAAATCAGAATACTCAACTAGTACATACTGAGCATCCTTATTCCATCTCCAATGATCAACTTTTGCATCGGGTTTTTTAATACTTACATCTCTTTTTTGTTCAGGTTGAGTCGGATTAGTTGTATCGGTTGTATTTTCTTGTTGTTTCTGCGCTGTAACCGTATCACCACCCTTTTGTAATATATTTAGTCGTGTGTAAAGATGTCCAACAACAAACCCCAGCACTAATCCGATTCCAAGGGTTATTAGAACATTGTTTTGAAGAGCCTGAACTTGTGATTTTGCCATAAGAATAAAACGATTATTAATAACAGATTATAACTATAGCGGAATGATAAAATGATGTCAAGCGATCAGTTTTCTACTGTATCATTTTCTTCCTCTTCCTCATCATTACGATGGGCTTGAAGGAAAGTGCCTGGACTAAATTCAAATTTCTTTTTCGGGAATATTAATGCTTCTTTAAGAACTTCGTCAATGTGATCAACCAATACTACTTTTAGGTCGTCTAAAACGTATTCTGGTATATCCTCGAGATCCTTTTTATTCTCTCTTGGTAAAATGATGGTCTTTATTCCAGCTCTGTGTGCGGCGATAACCTTACTTTTTACTCCTCCTATTTCCAAGGCTCTTCCACGTAAGGTTATCTCCCCTGTCATTGCTACAAAACGATTTACAGGAATACGTGTTAAAGCAGAAACCATTGCTGTAGCAATTGCTAATCCAGCGGAAGGACCATCTTTTGGTACTGCTCCTTCAGGAACGTGTACATGTATCTCCATACTACTGAAAAAATCTTTAGGAATTTTGAATAACTCCCATCTTGACCGTACATAGCTCAGCGCTGCCTGACAAGACTCTTTCATAACCTCTCCTAAGTGTCCTGTTAAAGTTAATTTACCTTTTCCTGGCATAAGGCCGACCTCAATAGAAAGTATATCGCCTCCGACCTGCGTTACAGCAAGGCCTGTCGATACACCTATTGCATCTTCATTATCAATCACTTGGGATGAATATTTGTATGCACCAATAAATTTAGGGATATCAGAAATTCCAATAGATTTCTTTTTAAGATTTTTTTCTAGTATATCACGGGCAACTTTTCTCATACAGGAGGCTACCTGACGCTCAAGTTCTCGAACTCCGGCTTCACGTGTATATCTTCGAATAATTAGTTTTAATGCGTTATCAGTAACAGTTACTTTACTCGTGCTTAACCCATGAGCATTTACTTGTTTATCTACGAGGTAGTCTCGAGCAATATGGAATTTCTCATCCTCAGTGTAGCCTGGAAATTGGATGACTTCTAAACGATCTCTTAACGCGTTGGGGATCGTATCCAAAACATTTGCTGTAGTTAAAAACATAACATCTGAAAGATCAAATTCCACTTCCAGATAATGATCAGAAAAAGAATGATTTTGTTCTGGATCCAAAGCTTCAAGTAAGGCAGAGGAGGGGTCTCCACGATAATCTTGACCTACTTTATCAATTTCATCGAGCATAAATACTGGATTTTTTGTTTTAGCCTGACGAATACCTTGAATAATTCTTCCGGGTAGTGCTCCTACATATGTTCTTCTGTGTCCTCGAATTTCAGCTTCATCACGAATCCCTCCAAGAGACATTTTCACAAATTCTCTTCCTAATGCTCGTGCGATTGATCGCCCAAGAGATGTTTTACCCACTCCTGGAGGACCAGAAAAACATAAAATTGTTGGTTGTTTTACCGATTTCCCATTAGGTTTTGCTTCTTTGCTCTCACTCATCCTTTTAAGCTTCATAACAGCTAAATATTCGAGGATTCTTTCTTTCGCTTTTTTAAGACCATAATGATCCTGATCTAATATTTTTTGAGCTTTTTTAATGTCAACGTCATCTTTACTTTTCTTATTCCATGGCAAATCACTTAATACTTCCAAATATGTTCGTATATATGAAGCTTCTGGATTGTATTGCGACATCTGTGCTAATCTTTTGAGTTCTTTAAGGGCTTTCTTTTCTGCCTCTTTGGGCATTTCAGCTTTCTTAATTTTTCTCTTTAGGTCAGCAATTTCCTGATCTTCTGATGTTTCTGATCCTAATTCTTTTTCTATGGTCTTGAGTTTTTCTCGAAGAACTGCGTCTTTCATGCCTTTTTCAAATTTCTTTTGGGTTTTAAGATGGATATTTTTTTCAATTTCGAGAATTTTCACCTCTTTCGAAACTAAATCTGCCTCCATTTTTAATCTTTTAAGAAGATCTAGTTCTTCAAGAAGCGCTTGTCGATCCTTTGTTTTTAAATCAAGAATCATTGCCACCTGTTCTGAAAATTGTTGTGATGAGGAGCCGCTCATAATATTCATAAGAAAAACAACATCTATTCCTTTTCCAAGATTTACCGCTTTTTTGAGCTCGGTATTAATATGTCGAACAAGGGCTTGAACCTCTTCGTCATCACCAATGGTTTCTTCGAGCTCTTCGATTTCTGCTCGAAGCAAGGGAGTTTCCTGGGTAAATTGTAGTATTCTCACTCTTTTTTCGCCTCGAATAAGTGCGCTAAGTTCTCCTTTATCTCCCTCGAGGACTTTTTGTATGTGTGCTAAAACACCGATTTCGTAGAGATCTTCCTGTTTTGGATCATCAAAACGAGAACTTCTTTGCATTACAAGAACTACTTTTTTATCTGACTGGAGACTTTCTTGAATCGCTCTGACACTCTTTTCACGACCGAAAAGCAATGCGTTTTCTGTCTGGGGAAATACTATGCCATCTCTCAGAGCAACTATTGGGAATGATTTTTTTGCTGATCCTAGGCTCAAATTTTTCATAGCATTAGCAGTATATCAACTATTCTGCTAAATGTCAACCATTATGATGGAAATAATTTTTCCCCATCCTTATCATATACACTTATGGCGCTTGTTGGACAGCTTCTTGCAGCATCAATGAGCATCTCACCTGTTGCTGTATCTGCTGTATCAATAATAATGGCTTTTGCTTCACTATCTAATACAAAAACTTCAGGCGCGATTGCGACACATGTTGCTGCTCCTATACACAAATCTCTATCTACCTGAACGCTGAAATCGTTAATCTTTACTGGACCTGATGGCTTTTGTGGATCTTTGGGATTAGACATTGCAGGAATTTAAATCAGCTTATGTAATGCCTCCAAGGGTAACAAAGCACACTTAAGCCGGTTTGGTGTCAGTTCAATACTTAATAATTTAAGCATAAATGACTGGTCAAGTTTTCGCAAGTCTGTGAGTTTCTTCCCTTTTAAATAGTCGGTGAGCATTGACGCCGATGCAACAGAAATAGCACATCCCGTACCAGAAAATTTGACCTGCTTGATCGCCCCTTTTGATATCTCTGCGGTCAAAAATATTTTATCTCCACACACTGTATTTATTGCTCGGGATGATTTATCAGGCTGATCGATTTCCCCGAAGTTCCTCGGATGTTTATAGTGGTCTAAAATTACTTCTTGATAAATACTCATGTTAAAAGTGAGTAAACATGTTGTAACTCTTGTACAAAGACATCAATATCCTCTTGCGTGGTATAGAGATAAAAACTTGCACGAGAAGATGCTGGTACATTCAATCGCTCATGAAGTGGCATCGCGCAATGGAATCCTACTCGAATGGCTATATTTTTCTCATCAAGAATATGAGCAACATCATGCGGATGACATCCTTTTAGTGTAAACGCGATAACACCCACTCGATCTTGAGGATTTGCTGGACCTAAAATATCAAGAGCATCACTGAATGTCTTCTTTAACGAGTCCATAGCGTATCGTACAAGACCTTGTTCGTAATCATGAATTTCGCTCAATCCAATTGATTGCAGGTACCGAATCGCTGCTTTCAATCCTATAACTCCTGCGATATGTGGTGTACCTGCTTCAAATTTATACGGAGGTTCTCTAAACATCGTTTTATCAATATATACTTCCTCGATCATATCCCCTCCATAGTTGAAAGGAAACATATCTCTCAAGAGTTCCATTCTACCCCATAAAACGCCCATCCCCGTTGGCCCACACATTTTATGTGATGAAAATGCGAGAAAATCGCAGTCGAGATCTGTTACATCAATTGAAAGATGAGGCGCGGCT
>MFZX01000043.1 GCA_001788095.1 Candidatus Roizmanbacteria bacterium RIFCSPHIGHO2_12_FULL_37_23 | reverse complement strand
TTTAAGATAGCCTCAGTGTGCTATGTTAGAACTTTCTTGATATACTCCTAACATGGACTACAAATCTGTAATTGGAGTTACTGCTACGGTTATAGCATTCATTAGTTACATTCCCTATTTTAAGGATATCTTTGCAAATAAAACTAAGCCCCATGCATTCTCTTGGCTAGTTTGGGGAATATTAACAGCAATAGGTTTCGCGGGTCAGGTAGTAGATGGGGCGGGACCAGGAGCTTGGGTTACAGGATTCACCGCAGTTATATGTTTTTTTATATTTATAGCTGGTGTAGTAAAGGGAAGAAAAAATATTGTACTTATAGATTGGTTAAGTTTAATAGGGGCGGGGTTGGCACTTATTTTATGGTATTTAACAAAAGGACCATTGCTTTCTGTAATTCTTATTTCTGTTATAGATGCTTTGGGATTTTTCCCAACATTTAGGAAATCTTACTTTAAGCCAAACGAAGAAACATTGATAACTTATTTTTTAAGTGGTTTCAAATTTTTGTTATCACTTTTTGCTCTATCGAACTTTACAATCACCACGTCGCTTTACCCCATCTCGCTAGTTGTTATGAACTGGGCGTTTATAGGTATGCTCTTTATTAGAAGAAAGCAGTTATCTAAAGGTTAACATCCGGGAATCTTTATTATGAAAGATATTTATCAAATACTTGAAGAATTAGGTATTGAGTACCAAAAATACGAGCATCCTGCGGTTTATACTGTTGAAGAAGCAAATGAGTATTTTGCAGGAATTAATACTGGCCATAGCAAAAACCTTTTTATTAGAAATAAAAAAGGAGACAAACACTATCTAATAATTATTGAAGGTTTAAAACAAGTTGATCTAAAAAAACTTACTTCTCAGTTAGATGAAAGTAGACTCAGCCTTGCTTCCCCTGAAAGACTTATGAAATATCTTGAATTACTCCCGGGGGCAGTATCTCCTTTCGGATTAATTAATGACGAAAATAAAGAAGTAAATATTATTGTAGATAAAGATCTTTTGAAGTTTGAGAAGCTGGGATTTCATCCTAATATTAATACAGCAACGTTGGTTATAGATATAAGTGATCTAAAAAAGTTTCTATCCTGGACAAATAATAGGGTAGTGTTTCTAGATATGTAGTTTATAATAAGCTCGTTCAAATTCCCAACCCCGAGGGTTATTAATTAACATATAATATCTCTATGAGAATTGGTATAAGTTTAACTTCTTCTCTAAAAGTGGCTCCCGAATATATAGATTTAACTCATATGGTTGCGGCTAGCTTGGCTCATGAAGGATTTGGAGTTGTTTTTGGAGGAACCGATTATGGGATGATGGGAGAGCTTGCAAAAAGTTACAAAGATAATGGTGGAAAAGACTTAGTTGGAGTAATTGCAAAAGACTTAATGAAAGTAACCAAAGGGTATAAAGCCTATTCTAATTTGGATGAGAAATTTTTAGTTCCAACAATGGAGGATAGGAAAAGAAAAATTGTTGAACTATCAAATGGATTTATAATTTTACCTGGTGGTTATGGGACTCTTGAGGAATTAGGAATAATAGTCGGTGGTAAAGCCAATAAATTGTTTGATAAGCCAATAGCTATTTATAATTACAAGGGTTTTTACGACAAATTCATTGAATTCCTGAAATATATGACTGAAAAAAGCTTCTCAAAAATTGCGCTTGGAAATATTGTCCTCATCGAGGATGATATTAACAATATTATTAATTATTTCAAGGAGTATAAACCGATTTCTCTCCCGGACAAATTTATTGATTAGAACAAGCGAAGGTCTTGAGTGAGTGAAACGAGTCGAAAGGAATTAATAAATGTTTTACTTCTATATTCTTCGATGTTCTGATAGTACTTTATATTGCGGACAGACAAATAATTTAGAAAAAAGAATTCATGAGCATAACTCTTCTACTTCCCGAGGCGCAAAATATTTACGAGCAAAGAAACCAGTTGCTTTAGTTTATTCTGAAAAATTTTCCACGCTCCAAGAAGCTATGAAAAGAGAATAGGAAGTTAAGAAATGGACTAAGACAAAAAAGGGAACTTTGATAAAAGCTTATAAAAATCTCTTAAAATCGATAAAATAGGAGTTAGCATATCAATGTATGGGTAAAATACTTGTAAAACAAAGTTCAACATTATTCCTAAAGGTAGTCATTTTACTTATCGCAATCGGTACCCTTATATGGATGATTTGGTTTCCCCAACTTGAAGGAAGAGCTACTAACTTAGATCTAATCAGTATTTATAAAGATCCACTTATTATCTATGGTTATATAGCTTCAATTCCATTTTTTGTTGCGTTATATTACGCATTTAAGTTTTTAGGTTATGTTGATAGCAATAAAGTCTTTTCTCAATTAGCAGTGAAAGCTGTGAGGATAATAAAATACTGTGCACTAGTCATCCCTGTCTTTATTGTGTTGGGAGATGTCTTTCTTATTTTAAATGCCAGTGGTGATGATGTAGCTGGTCCTGTTGCTTTAGGTATTTACACCATGTTTGCCTCCATAGTAATTGCAAGTACTGCAGCTATTTTTGAAAGGCTCCTCCAAGATGCTGTAAACATAAAATCGGAAAATGATTTAACAGCGGTATCCAAATAAAATCATCACACACCGCGTGTGTGATGAACCTCACACACCACTTTTTTCGATTGTTTCTTTTTTATTTCCTGATAGAATAGTCTTAACACGCTATATGTTAAGTGGCCAGCTCGCAACTACTATCACTAAAGATGGTCTTGAACTAAAGGGTTTTTGGGTGAATAAGAAGAGTGATATTGCTGTATTTCACTCTCATGGAACTTCTGGAGATTTTTACACCCATAATTTCATAGAACTAGAAGCGGATAAACTTTCAAAGCAAGGAATATCCTTTTTAACTGCTAATAATAGAGGACATGATGTTTAAAGGAGCTATAATACTAAAGCTGTGAAAAAATATCCTAGAGTTGGAGTTGGTGTTAGTGCTATCATGTAGTAAATGCTTCGAGATCAAGAGTATCTAAAAAAATTCGATGAACTTCAAAAATTAACTGTTGAGGCAACCAATGTACTAAGTAGGGAAATATCTCCAGGTCAATCTGAAAAAAGCATTGCAGATAGATATTACGCACTATTAGAGGATAGAGGTTTCAAGGAATATTGGTACCCAGTGCTTGTCTATTCAGGAGAGGCTACAGGGAAACCAATTAGTAGAAGAATACATCTTCCTTCTGAAGACATTAGAGTAAAAGAAAGCGATATCATCTTCATTGATTGTACTCCAATGATGGGAACCATTTGGACCAACTGGTGTGATACCGTTATAGTTGGAGAGAATGTTTTTTTTGAAAGCATCATTAAGGATGTAAAAGAAATTGTTGAGAAAACTGCATTATTTTCTGAAAAAGAAGCGAAGACGGTCAATGATCTGTATGATTACTGTATTTATTTAACAAAAGAGAAAAGAATGGAAGTACTTGATCCTTATAAAGATGTAGGACATTCTATTTTTCAAGTTCCCGAACATCAGACTGTAGATAAAACTCCAATGGAACACAGACTTCTGCTTAATCGGCAATTTGGTGATAGGCCTTTGTCTGGAATAATTTCTATTGAACCACAATTAGGAAGGATTAACCCAGCTAACGGAAAAATGTACGGCGCAAAAATCCAAAAAGTTTTAATTCTCTAGATTATAGTTATAAAGATTAAATGGTTTTGTGTCCTAACCCCGAGGGTTGTTAATCTTATGTCTTATTTTGTTTATATTCTTCAGTGCGCAGACAGCTCATATTACAC
Source organism: Candidatus Roizmanbacteria bacterium RIFCSPHIGHO2_12_FULL_37_23 (assembly GCA_001788095.1). Lineage (GTDB taxonomy): Bacteria > Patescibacteriota > Microgenomatia > UBA1406 > HO2-37-13b > 2-12-FULL-37-7b. The sequence continues at coordinate 39,542 of MFZX01000043.1, read as the reverse complement.
CGGATGTACCAATAATTTAGAAAAAAGGCTAAAAGAACATAATGATTCAAAGCGAGGAGCTCACTATACTAAGTTAAGAAGACCGGTTATTTTAAAGTATAAAGAGAAGTATGAAACATTAATCGAGGGACGAAGGCGAGAGAAAGAGATTAAAGGATGGGGAAGAGAGAAAAAGCAAAGATTATGGATATAAAAAACAAATAGAACAAATTTTACAATATCATAGCATCATAATATTGTCTCATCTATTCAATCTAATTTTTGTGCGATTATGTTTTGTTAGTATCAGCTGTACGAATTATATCAAGAATCCCTATAATTCCATAAACCACAAGTGCGTATATAACCATTGCGACTAATATCGACCATTCAAAAATAGATCCTCCTGATGCCGAAGTTGGAAAAATAAATAAAAAGGGCGCCATCAATACATTTGTGACATCGTATAAAAATTGCACGATGCCTGCCCCCGGATTTGCACCTGATAGTTTAAAAATAAATCGCAAAAGCAATAATGCCTCAACTAATCCAAGAATATAATTAACAGTTTTATTGCTTAATATGTATGGTTTTTCTTCTTTTGTTACAGGTTGTGTTCCTCCAGTAGTAGCTGGTTGTTGATTCATAGAGTTCACCCCCCTTCGGTTAATTTTATATAATTGTAACATGAATGAGATTGGGGGTGATTCTAATGGGACTTGTTGAATTCATCATCGGACTGTTAATTTTTCTAGTACTTGCTGATATCGCATTTAGTTTTATACCGATTCCTAGAAATATACTTGGGACTATTGCAGCAATCTTGATTTTATTATTTATCTGGAGGCTTGTATTTTAAACTAAAGAAACTGTATTTTACTATGCAAGATCGGGTGTCGCGAACAATTCAAAAATATAATGAGATAGCAGATGATTATGCTAAAAAAATAGCTAACAGATTGCCAGAATCAAATCTTGATTATTTACCTTATTAATGCCAAACGAGTTAGAACAGATGTTTTCTCAAATCGGATTACATAAAATTTTCTTTGAAAAAGAAAAAGACTTAACCAGAAATATTGAATGGATAAGGGTTTATTACAGAAAATAATTTTAGCAATAGTACTATACTGTATATATGAAAGGGTATGCGGCAAATATTGAAGAAGTAACGATCAAAAATTCAGATTATCGTCGCGTGCTTTATACCGCACGAAATACACAACTCGTAGTAATGAACCTCAAGCCCGGTGAAGAAATTAGTAACGAAATTCATGAGCTTGACCAATTCATTCGTATAGAGCAAGGAAGAGCTAAAGTAATTCTTAATAATGGCGAGACAGAATACAATGTGAGTGATAACTGGGCCATCATTATCCCTGCAGGAACACATCACAACGTCATTAATACTGGAAATAGCGAATTGAAACTTTACACTCTTTATTCCCCCCCAGAACATCAAAAAGACACGATACAACCCACAAAAGCAGACGAAAAAGAAGAGCATTTTGATGGACAAACGTCGGAAATGTAAGAGGGTATTTTGATCTATAGTATTTTATATCCAGATGAATAACTCCTACTCTTTCAATTTTTATAAGCTGAAAAAATTGGTTTTGTTTTGACAGAAATCATACTTTACTTCCGTAAGAAATAGTACTATATTACAGCTATTATCAGTTCTATGTACTTCCTATGAAAAATAGAAGAATAACAATAGGACTTATTGCTATAGTTCTATCTCTAGGTTTAGTCATAGGGTCAGTCGTGTTCGCCCAAAATCAAGAGGGCGGATATGAATATCCAGCTACCAGTCAAGAAAAGGTTGCTGTGGCAAAGCAGTTGCTATCAAATCTTAAAACCGCAACAGATTATGAATTTGAGCATGGAACAACTGAAGAGTTTAGAGGAAGAAAAGTATTTTCAGGAGCATCAGCTGAAAAGATAGAAGCTCTTCAAGATGAAACAATGGCTCAGGTCCATAAGCTATTAGCTCGTCCTGAAAGCGAGCGTCAAAATGCAATAAAAAACATAGATACGTTTGCAACGCTTGCAAATACAAAAAGAAGCGCAGACGTCATTGAATATAAGATGCGCGGCGACGATCCATATAAAAGCGCTGCTAAGTTAGAACTATATACCGTTGGCCTTCATATGTATGTAGTAAATGAATCAACGAATGAAGTAATACAATATGGTCCAAGACCATTTAAAGAAGGTGAAGCTCGTATAACGTACAATGAAATTGCTTCATTGAATCAGGCTAAACTTCAAACAATCGCAGAAAATATTGCCAAGGAATATAGTCCTGTTTCATTAGACAATCTTACGCTAAAAGTCAATGTAAAAGAGAATGAATACACAATCAGAACCTTCTTTAGGTGGGAAGATACTAGTACCATACTTGATGATAAAGTTCATCCATTTATTCAGGTCGGATTATCTCCGGGGGGAGATGTTGTTAGTTACTCAAATACATTAAGCTTATGAAAAAATTAATATTGGTTTTTTTAATTCTCCTAGGATTATATTTTGTTGGGGGTGTAAATGCTCAAGGATGTGATTCATGTAAATCAGAAGCTTGTGGTGGTTATGAATGTAATGGATGGGAACGTGTTGCGGATGGTGGTTGTCAGTGGACAAAATATGGAGGAGAACCAAATAGATGGGCGATTGATTGGAATGAAGGTTTTTGTGGGAACATAGATACACTTATTTGTAGAAACACTGGGGAAATCTGTGGACCTAGTCATATGCATTGGGCGTATAATCACTCAGGTGGTGTAGGTAATGACCTTTATGCGAACTGGGATTTTGATGGAAATGATGAACTCGATAAATATCATGTTGTATGGATATTTATACCAGACGATCATGCAACAACTACAGAAGGACGGTATACTTCAACAATCGGGGATCCAGGAGGTCCAGCTGGAAGACGAGAACAGTACCAGATAGATCAATCAGCATATTCTGATCAATGGGTGTTTGGTACATCAGGATATAATGGACAAAATACAATGCTCGATGGTTTTACATTTGAATGCCAAAACTGTTCTGAGATTGGTTTTGATGAGATTCAACAGAATGAATATACTGTTGGAAGTTAATGTTGGAGTAAGCGAATGACAGTTAATAGAAAACCCACCGCTTTATATTACTATGTCTATACATTATCCTCCACAATATCGCTACTCACTTTACACAGAGTGGGATAAAGAAGCATTTAGTCTACTAAGTAAAATTGGGAAAAGTAAAAAATATCCCCAAGTTTTAGGTACTTCTACTGATATAAATCAGTTACTAATTATTATAATCAGAACGCAAAAGGCGCTACATGATTGGAGAGATATATTAAAAGATATTTTACAACAAGTAAAAGAAAAGAATATTATTGATGCAGTTGCTCTAAATTCCAAATATCCTTCCGAAAGCATTGGTAAAGATATTCCAGCGTGGGTAACATATCCGGGAGATGAGATTGTCAACAACTTCATTGATCATCTTGAAAAGGTAAACATTACTTTTCACGGATCAAATGAAGAAATAGCTGAATTTATTCTCAGATTTATTCTTGGTCAACTAGGTCATGATTGGGAACAAACAATAATGATGATTTGGGAAATGCTTGGAGAAGATAATAGTCTTTTCATCGACAAGCTTAATAAAGAGATGAAAAACTTTGATTATCTAGGAATTTTCGAATAATAAACAACATGAATCTTAAACAGGAAATCAATAAATATCTCTCTACACAAAAACTGATGTCAGTAGCAACTTATGGAGAATATCCTTGGATAGCGAATGTGTATTATGTCCATGATGCTAATTTAAACCTTTATTTTTTGAGCAAAAGTTGGCGCGAGCATTGTCAAGCATTAGCTATAAATAATAAAGTTGCTATTGCTATAGCCGATTCTTATCAATCGATTTACGAGCCACAAAAAGGTCTGCAAATAAATGGTACGGCTCAACCAGTTCATATAATTTCTAAGTTGGAATGGATGTTTAAAATGTGGAATAAATTGATAGCAGGAAGTAAGGGTGAACAATTAGTTGACCCTAAAAAATTTCTAGATGCTGGAGTATCGACAATCTATAAAATAACTCCGAAGAAAATCAAATTTTTTAATACAGAACTTTGGCCAAAAGAGCAGTTTAAAGTGTTAGATTTATGACTACGGCTTATCTCTCGTAAATAAAAATCTTCAGTGAAACTTTCGCATTCTTGAGCTTAAAAATAGTCCGCCGATTATTATGAGAGGAAGTGATACGAGTAAAAACGACCCAAAACTTTTATAAGTATTGAATAACACAACAGTTACCAGGCTGGCTAAAATAAAAAGCAATCCTCCAAGTCTTTCTTTTTTCCATGCGATAATTGCTATCGCGATAAATATAAATGAGGGAATAAGATGCATAAATAGGCCGACAATAAGCTCTAACGGATCATATCCTGCATCGAAGATATCAAGTGCAAATAAGCTAATAAAAATAATATAAATTACTGTAACGATTCGCGCCATTTTTGTAATTGTCATGAAATAGGAGGTATTGTAAAATACATAACTATAAGCTTAAAAATATTGTACAATATACACCATGAATAAAAAAATTATCATTGTTGCTGTCGCTATCTTACTCGCAATTGGTGCGGGCGCTTGGTTTTTTATGAATCGGTCAAATCAAGAGAGTCAGAGTGAAAAAACTGTTGAAGAAACTTTTGTTACTCAAGCTCCGCAACCCACAGAAGAACCAGCGTTTGAAAAGAGCGATTTTTCTATAAAAGTTCTTAATGGAAGTGGAACTGTTGGTTTAGCAGGGAAGCTCGAAGGAGAGCTTAAAGATGCTGGTTTCACTGTTGATAGTACTGGAAATGCAGATAATTATGATTATAAAAACACTATCATACAAAAAAAAGCAAATGTACCAGATGGATTTATAGAACTTCTTAAGGAAACATTATCTGATACATATGGAACTATTGATGTTGAAGAACTTAGCGAGGACGAAAGTGTTGATGTAGTAATAATCATCGGTGGTCAGCAATCAAAAGAGGAGGAGAAACCAACTGCAACTCCTACCAAAGCAGCGTCTGATTCAGAATCAACTTCTAGCGGACAAACAGGAGAATAATTTTTCTATTGACATCAGGTTTCTGTAAGACTATAACCTTATATATGGCAGAGCCTATACCCCTACTTTCCTTACTTAATCTTTCAGGAAAAACTGCTATTGTAACTGGTGCTGTTGGAATAGGTTATGGCATTTCTTATCGACTCGCAGAGGCGGGAGCAAATGTTATGGTCGCAAGCCGGACACAAGATACTCTAGACGAGACAGTAAACCAGCTGGCAAATAAGGGATGGAACGTAAAAGGAATAAAGATAGATGTTTCAGTGGAAGATGATGTAAAAAATATGGTGGGCGAAACAGTAGCTACTTATGGTGGTGTAGACATATTAGTAAACAATGCCGGCGTGTATCCAAACATCCCTGTTAAGAATATGACTTTAGCAGAGTTTGAACAAGTCTTAGCAATCAATCTCAAAGGTGTATTTCTTTGTACAAAATATGTGTCCGAGAAAATGATAGAACAAGACAGAGGAGGTAAGATTATCAATATCACATCTATTGATGCATTGCATCCTTCGTCAATTGGCCTGGCTCATTATGATGCTTCGAAGCATGGTGTATGGGGATTTACAAAAAATGTCGCTCTTGAACTGGCTGTTCATAGAATTTGGGTAAATGCTATCGCTCCAGGAGGAATATTGACGCCAGGAGTTCAAGAATTTCAAAAAGCAGTACCAATGCCCGAAGGGGTAGATCCGGTGCAACTAATGGAGATGTTTCTTAAAAAAATACCGATGCATCGTATGGGAGAACCTGATGATATAGGAAAAGTTGCACTTTTTCTCGCTTCTGATATGTCTTCATACATGACAGGCGCGCAAATCATTGTCGATGGAGGAGTGCTTTTGTCATAATCCAACCTAAATCTTATACGATTATTAAATCGCATTTATTAATTTTCATTAAGTTAAATTACCATTAACTCAACCGTGTGTGAGCCTCATCACACATGGCAGGTGTGATATACTTCACACACCCCTTTTTTGCTATACTTTCGAAATGGATGGACGAACTATTATTTCAGGAAAAACTAAAAATGGGAAGCAATATATAATTCGTTATCCAAAGAATGAAGACGCTCCTATGATGCTAGAGTATATTAATGTGCTTTCCCGAGAGCAAACCTTTATACCCTTTCAGGGAGAACAACTTACTCTTAAGGAAGAACAAAAATTTTTAAGTGATATGTTGAACAAGATTGAGAAGCTCACCGCAGTAATGTTGTTTTTAGTAGTTGATGATAAAGTGGTAGGTATAACTCAGATTGATATGAAAGATAGGACAGAAAAACACACAGGAGTTTTGGGGATCTCAGTTGCAAAAGAAATGAGAGGTCAGGGGATGGGTAAGTTGATGATTAATTTGATTCTTCAAGAAGCTAAAAGATGCATTCCAAATATTGAAATTGTTACTCTTGAAGTTTTTGCACCTAACAATATAGGACTAGACATGTATAGGAAAGCCGGATTTTCAGAATTCGGGAGATTACCTAAAGGGATAGTTTACAAGAATAAAAGAGAAGATCTTGTTTATATGTATCAAGAACTTTAATAGAATCAGCTCTTGATAACTGATCGATATAATTAATTCACATCAATACGTTGTGATCACGATTCTTGACTGATCGAGATAGGCAATGTGTCTTAGCTGAGTTCTCATTTGTACTTGTAAGAGTTTACTTCCTGGATCAAGAACCATTGTTTCAGATCTTATCAATTTTGGATCACTTCCACCTGGAAACCTCACCTCAGAAAACCATACAGGATGTTTGTCCGTCACATTATACAGCCTTACATCAACCCATTGATTTTTTGTAGGTACGCGTACAGAAGCTTCAAAAATAGCAGATTTTATGCCGTTATATTGAGTAGTATCAACATATGCCTGAAGACCATTTACATCTTCCCAATCTCCTGCTGACGTAGATCCTGAACCCATAGATATAAAGAATTCTTTAGCTGTCGAAGGAGACGTATTGGTTTGTGTTGTTGTAGTTTTATCCAATTTTAATGAAGCAGTTGCTTCTTGAATCAGATCTATACATGATGGAGAACATGTTTGCGAAGTTTTTATAAGTGATTGGATAGTTGTCGGTTGTGGAACCTGCGTTGGCATAGGAAGGGTTTTTTGCACAATCGTTTGAATAGTCGGATTTGGGGATTCTCGTAACACTTCAATATCGAGAATTACAAGGTTGAGCGCGATAAGAAATCCTACAATTCCTATTACAATTTTCTGAAAGGTAAGATCCATATTATCATGGTAACACGAAGAGTACGAAGAATGCGTATGAAGTTTAGTATGGTAAGAACAATCCTATTCCGATTGCGATAAGAGCACCTATTGTGATAACAGTGAATAATAGTCTTTGCGATATTCCGGCAACTGGTAAGGTTGGGAACGGTGTTGTGGTTGGTGACAACCCTTTTACTGGTGTTGGTGTATCTTCTTGAGCGATAAACGTACCTGTCGGTGTCAATGTTTTTGTTGGAGTACTTGTAGGACCAGCTATGCTTGTTGGTTTTGGTGTGCTTGTCGGTGGTGGGGTTTTGCTTGGTGTTGGTGTATCTGTTGGCACAACAAGTGTGCACAGATCTGATCCTTCTGCAGGACTGGAGCCACAAGAGTTCTCTGATTCTACATAGCATTTATATGCGTGATTTGCTTGAACAGTGAATGTAACCTGTGTATTTAATGTGCGAATAAACCCATTTTCGTATATAGAAAGTCCTGTTGTATCATCAACAACATTTACCTTATATGCAGAAACTCCAGAAACTCCCTCCCACGAACATCGTCCAGGATCACAGCTGAGTGCAAGATTTTCTACAGCGTCAGGTAATGGACAGCTAATTGGTGTTGGTGTTGGCGTAGGAGTGCGTGTTGGAGTCGATGTAGGAGTTGGTGTTCTTGTTGGTGTAATAGGTGGTGTAGATGTTGGTGTAACGCCAGGAGGTAGTGTTGGTGTGGCAGTCGGCGTAAGTGTCGGCGTTGGTGTGCTTGTCAGCGTTGGGGTAGAAGTCAGTGTTGGTGTGGTAGTTGGCGTTATATCACAAAGAGCTTCACTAAAGCAGTAACATCCTTCTCCTCCCTGATCACAGGCTTCACCCCCCGGATATACACAGCCTAAACCAGGCTGACAAGAAGGTACTCCGGTACCACAGGTTTGATAACAGCCGGGAAGTTCTGGAGTTGGTGTTGGTGTGTCTGTTACTTCGGGAGGAATAGGACAAGAAATAGGACCACTACGTATTGGTACACAAGCCGTTGATGCACCAATGGTATTTATTTGGCAAAAAACAGGATCGGGAAGTGAAGTAGTATCAACATTAATAAAAGTAAAGGATGTTCCGGTTACAGTTTCGGGACCTAAGATAGTATTGCCTTGACTATCGACAACACTTACTTCATACGTTCCGTCAATTTCCCAAGAACATGTTATTGTTCGACCTTCAGGAATAGCAGCTTCTTTTTTAATAAGTTGACGTTGTCGTACTAAAAATAAACCTGCGATAATCCCAACTCCAAGGACTAGTAGTGTAAATGCGACTAAAATATTTTTTTTACGTTCATTTATTGACATATTCCTGTTACGGTCTGATCTTGTAATGGGCAAAATGGTGGTGTATTACTTGGGCTCGGTCTTGGTGTTCCACTACCTCCACCACCTCCACCGCCGCCTCCACCACCACCCCCGCCGCCACTTTCGCACGTTACGGTGATGCGCTTTTTACACGTTTTATCATTTCCAGCTGAGTTTTTACATCGAAGTTCTACGTCGTATACTCCAGCATCATTATATGTATATGTAGGATCATCAGTGCCGTTTTGTACCTGCTTATTACTTTCTTTAAAATCATCATCAAATTCTATTTCTCCTGTTCCAAGATTCGATCCGATTTGTGTTCTAAATTGAGCTTCTTTTTTTAAGATAGGACATGCGTTAGGTTCTGTAAGGTCAAAGTAGCATTGATCTGCTGCGGGTACGTTTGGATTTGGCCCATCTGGATCACCATCACAGTTATCATCTGGATTATTAGGATCATCAATGATTTGTGGTGGCGCGCATCGTAGAGGACAACATACTCTTAATTCTTCTGGATTTGGACAGACCGGTGGATCGTTTTCACCATTTATATCAAGTCGAAGTTGATAACATCGGCACCCATCCTCAACAGCCTGATGGAGTCTGAAAACTGCTCCGTCTGGCCCCGTTGCTTCAGCACAACTTATGTCTAATCTATCAGGGGGAGTTGGGATAACTATGCTCGTATCATCATTGACATTTCCACAAGAAGGTCCAGCAAACGCTACCCATTTAAGATCTATGTTATCGCAATTTATACCCCCTGGACAATCCGCGCTTGATGAAGCAAGTTTGACGCGGCCAATCTTTAGACCAGGTTCATCTATATTTGGTGGAAATTTAGGAGGGGGGGGAATAGTCGTTAAATCTACTGTCACTTGAAGTTGCGAACACTTAGAGCATTCTACGCCAGTTCGACGAAAAGGAGTTGGCGATGGTGTTAAGGTTGGATTTGTTGCGGGAGTTGAGGTAGGGGGATTTTCAACAGGACAACTAATCTCCGTAGACTGTCTGATTATTCCTGTATCAGGTGTACAAACTTTTTTATATGTTACTTCAACATCACATTTGTACTTAAAATTGATAGGAACTTGTTTAGATTCAACAACATGGTGTATTCTCTCAGAATCGTTAATAATTTTCGGATCACTAGGGATTTGCATTATCAAATTTCCATCTTCGTCAAACACGGAAAACACAACTTTGTATTCGAAAGTTTGACCCGAAGATTCCACATCAAAGGAACAAGTTAATAAGCCAGTTCCACTTGGGCATGAAGGTCCTGCTGCTTGTTCACGAATATCTAAATTATTCCGAAGGACTTGAATACCTGCGATTGAACCAAGAGTAATTATCACAAAAGCTCCCAATGTGAGAGCAATTTTTTTTATATCGTATTCTTCTGTAAAACGGGAAAATCTACTCATGGTACGCATTCAGGACAAGTAATGTTTAAATTAGTAATATTTGGTGGTGGTGGTTCTTTGCATACAAGGGGTGTTGGAGTAGGTGTATCTGTAGGGCCTTCAAGCTCGGGTGGAGTCGGTGAACTTTTTGGTCGACAACACACCATACCAGGTTGTATATCACCACCATCAGTAGGAGGTTCAATAGGTTCAATTGGTATGATATTTTCCGGCAGGCATTGATCCGTGGGTAAAAGAATAGAATCTTCTGGACAAGCAAAAGGAGTTGGTGAAGGAGCTAATCGACAACAAACAAGGATGGTAGTCCCATCACCCGATCCTGATGCGTCTACAGTATTGATAATTTCACCACCATCTCTACTACAGCTTAATGAATCTGTGACAAGATATGGGCATTGTGCGATCCGATCTTCAAGCATAGCTTGAGTATCTGATTTTTGTACGCGCTGTACGACAAAAGTACTAATTCCAAGTACAACAAGGAGTGTAGCAGTGCTACCAATAATAAGAATTTTTTTAAGATTATTAGGTGGCGGAACATTGTCAGAAGTGAATCTATTATTCATATGAATCAAAGAAATTGTACAATAAATCTAAACCGGAATCTACGTTTATATACATCATAATAGTTCAGGCAAAGATCTTCAACTGCAACTAACTGATTAGAAAAGTTTGAGTTGACTTTTTTTAAGTTTCCACTTGTGTATGTTTTTCCTAATAGTGTCAATTTTATCATCACGGATTTCTTTAAGTAACCTATTCTTGAGCTGTTTATAAAATAATGAGACATTGTTGTTATGATTAAATCTTTTCAACGTATGCAGAAGAAAGAGTTCTTTTCGAGCCCTCGTCATAGCAACATAGAGAAGACGCTTCTCCTCGTCTGAATTCTGAGTATCTAAGGCTGTTTTTTTAAAGGGAATTATTCCTTCCTCAAATCCACAAATAAATACATAGTCAAATTCAAGTCCTTTTGATGCGTGCATAGTTGAAAGCGTTATTTTTTCGCTAGATTTGTCATAGTAGTCATTATTTTCTAGAAAATCAATATAAGATAAAAATTGTTCAAGACCATCTTTATACGAGTCATAATGAAGACACATACTTAGAAAATGGCGAAGATTATTTATTTTCCTAGGTTTATTCTTCACCATATTCTCAATGTCTAAGAGTTTGATAATTTGATCGATCAGACCTGTTAGGTTTATTATTCGTTCAATATGGAACCCCTTAATCTTATTTCTCTCTTTTTCTTTAAAGCTTTCAAGGTTTTCGGTCTTATGTGTATTGAGGAACTGGATTGTATGAATAATCATCTGTATTTCTTTTTGTTCAAACGGAGATCCTCCGCCGACTACCTGATATGGCATTCCTGAGTCAGAAAATACTTCCTGAATAACTTTACCGAGATGATGAGTTCTGTATAATACCGCAAAATTTCGGAAGGAAGTTTTTTTATCAGTTTCGTCAGAATTATCACTTGCTTGAAGGAGATCTGATCCTCCCATTCTCTTTTCAATACATGATAGTATCCATTCTGCTTCGGTTTTTGCGTTATATGTTTGAACTATTGAGGTATTTCCATTATGCTCTGTTTCAGATTGAGCGATTCGAATACCTGGAAAAAGTTGAGATGTTATCTGAATGATATTTTTACCTGAGCGATAATTTTTTTCAAGAAAAATTTCATGTGTTCCTATAAAGTCCTTTTTAAACGTTTCAAAGATTTTTGGCACTGCTCCTTGGAATGAGTAGATAGACTGAAGTGGATCTCCGATAACAAAAATATTTCTATTATTATTGACGACAAGCTTAATAAGTTCATACTGTAATTCATTAGTGTCTTGGAATTCATCGATCATGATATAGTGAAATCGATTCTGGAGAGATTCTCGAGTACCGCGATCTTTTAGTGTTGATGTGTATGCCTCAATAAGTAGATCATCATAATCAAATAAATTTTCTTTTTTAAGATATTGGTTATACTTTTCTATAAGATTTGAAAGATCAGATTTTTTTTGTTGGTTTAACAATGCTGTCTGTTTAAATCTCGAGACCTTAAGTTGTAATTCTCTAAGAGGTATGTTGTTAAATTTATATTCCAAACGTAGCTTCCGAAGAATTTCTTTTCTTTTTCTTTCTGTTACTATAATAAGATTTTTATTTTTCTCCTTTGGTATTAGTTCATAACCAAGTGCGTGAAACGTTCCAACCCACGGTTTTTTTTGTTGATTTATATGCAATCTGTCTATAATTTCTTGAGAAGCTTTTTCTGTGAACGTGAGAGCAAGAATGTTTTGTGGTTTAACTTTTTTGTTATGTATGAGGTACATAAGCCTTGCAATAAGAGTTGTAGTTTTGCCTGTTCCAGGTCCAGCGATAATCATTACAGGACCTTCAGTACTTTGGACAGCTCGTAACTGTGAAGTATTAAGATGTTTGAAAGTCATAACTAAAAAGGAGTTTAGAATTTCACTAAATTAATTTCAATTGTTCATTCTCAGATTTTTCTTCCCCAAAAACCTTGACAGTTCCAAACACACCATCATATCCCGGCTCGACGTGTACATCACCTTTTCTCATTTTCGCAAGAGCATGAGCAAGTTGAGTAAATCCATTGTGGTGAAGATCGTCTACTGGAACTTTACGAAGAATATCGAATTCACTTCCATGCTCTGAAATGACTTTTTCATACTCAGCTTCTACAGCTTTCGAACCGGTACTTTTAACATTTTTTATTTCTGAAAGAATTTCGACCAAAGGAATAATGTATTCCACAAGTTTGTGTGTTTTTGGACGATAGTCTGATGGTCGGTCCGCTAACTTGTTAACTCGATTTTGTACTCCAACAACAAGTGGACGCTTACATACAGGACATAAGCCATTATATTTTTCTGTTTCAAGAGGTGTACATCGAACTCCACATAATCGATGACCATCATAATGATACTTACCTTCTTCTGGAAAAAACTCTACTGTACCTACAATCCGTTCATCATTTGTTTTAAGTCCGTTTACAATATCATAATAATCGAGTTTGCTTTTTATAATATTTGCTTCGCGAGCGAGTTTTTGAGGTGAATGCGCATCAGAATTAGACACAAGGGTAATTTTATCAAGTTGTGACAAACGCCAATTCATAAATGGATCTGAAGAAAGACCGGTTTCTACTGCGTGGATATGTGAAGAAAGTTCTCCAAATGCCTCCTCAATCGAATCAAATCCTGAATTTGATCCAAACATCGCAAACCATGGAGTCCAAATATGCGCTGGAATAAACAAAGCATCTTGATCTGCTTCAAGAGTAATTTTTAATAGATTTTTGCTATCCATGCCTAAGATAGGTCGACCATCTGCTCGTAAATTACCAATTCTTGATAGTTGGGCATTTATTCTCGATGCGGATTCAAAATTTGGGACAACAATAAGATTGTGAAGTTTACGAACCGATCCGTTTTTTGAATAGATGTTACTGATTTCAACTGTTAATACAAATCTCATTAAATTTTGCTTACATGATTCAGGTATCAATCCGTCTTGCTCTTGAGCATACTGGCTCTTTAATTTAAATAAACCTGGTTCAGCAGGTTCTAATTTATTCCGAAGTTCAGCAAACCATTGAGGATGAGTAAAATCACCAGTCCCCATAATCTCAATGCCTTTAATTTTTCCCCAGCGATAAAGTGATTCAATATTCATATTTTTACTTGTAGCTCGAGAGTAATGAGAGTGAATATGAAGATCAACAATACGTTCTTCTTCATTGTTTTTTTGCATGATGCTATTGTAGCAGTTTTTTTTCTTTGAGTACTACAGTGAAGAGATTCATAGTAAGTAGCGTAGTGAGAAAAGGAAGACCTGGAGTAAAAAGTGACTTATCAGGCAAATACCACGTCAAAAAAAATAGAACTGAAGCACCTAATATACCAATTACCGTTTGGTGCTTTGATAAATTTGGAGAGGTTTTGGGTTCTGGGATCATAATAAGCATCAAAAAAGCAAAAGAAGTAAACATATTCATACTTAGGATTTTGATTGATTCTTGAAATGTAATGTGGAAAAAAAAGTTATAAAGTAAAAAAATAATCGAAAAAGTAACAAAAAACGTTGAGACAAGAATGTGTTTATTATATTTCTGTATAAAGTAAAGGAAGCCAAAAAGTAATAGTAGGGAAACCATCATGTTAAAAATTGGTATCTCATTAAGGAAGTATTGCTGCATATCGGCTCCCCACCATGATACAAGCAAGACATCATTCGAAACACCAATTTTTTGAAGAAATGTTGTTACATAATATGTAAGGAATATGCCAAACCCTGCTGGATTAAACATGGGAAGATTTTTATATTTAATGAAATATTTTCCGATCCATGCGAAAAAAATCGTAAGAGGGAAAAATATCCAAGGGTTTGTTGGATGTATTAGAATATAAACAATCATTGATGAAATAAGAATGTTCAGTGGATTTGCATGTCTGAAGTTAAGTTTTAATACACTGACGATATATAACAATATTCCTGTTATTAAAATTGTTATGAGTTGGATAGTAAACCTTAGTTGGTCGCTAGAATTTTTTGAAAATAAGAGCAGATCAAGGTGTGCAATCAATACAAAAAAAGCTAAATAGAGAAAAAATTGAAAGAGTGGATTCCTAATATTGAAGAATTTTCTTACTTCAGGTAACATATTGAAGATGAAATATTATTTCAAGTAACATTTTACTATATGAATACCAAAAATATCGCAATTGGCATTGTTGCTCTTGCGATCATTGGTTTCGCCGGTGTCCAACTCTTAAACAGTCAGAAATCTGAAAACTTAAGCTAAGTCATGCTCCCTTTTTCCTACGAATCAATGGGAACTATTTGGACCGTTAAGATATGGGACCATATCTCGGAAGAAAATTTTGAATACCTTCGTAAAAATATTATTGATAAGACAAGACAATTCGATGAGCTTTATTCTCGATTTATTTCAGACTCATTCATTTTGAAATTGCACAAACCTGGTGATCCTGATACATCCAATTCACCAAAAGATATCTTGGCTACATGGGTTATTGCAGAAAATACAACTCTTGCAGACGGACTAGCAACGAGCTTATTTCTTGTTCCTCCAGAGCTGTTGCTTAATCATTTTGATTTTGAATACTTTATCTTAAATACAAAACTTCAAGTAAAAAGATCTTTACATTTTGATGCAGAATTATATTAATTGAATCATGCAGTAGCAACATTTATAATGATTCTATGCATAGATTTTCTTTAATCATTCTTCTTATTTCAATAATTCTTGGTGGAATATATTATTGGAATTATTTTAGATTGAATACTTATAGTAGGGTTGATATTTTTAGAGAAGCACAACCCACAAGCTCTATGGAGGTCAAAAAAGTAAATGGTCCTATTAAAACATTTCCTCCAATACGAATTGAAGAAGAACTAGCAATGCAGCTCATAGAGGTTGCAGCTCAATCTCCTACAGAAATTTCTATCAAGAACCAAGCAGGACAAGAAGTAGGAATCCGAGAATTTGATGAATCTGAAAAGATAACATGGATTTCTCTACTCAATGCTCCAAATGGAAGATATGAGCTTTCAATCAATACGGAGAAAGGAGAGCCATATAGTGTAGCGGTATACGGAACAAATACAGAAGGTATAACTCAAACAAAATTACTAGAAGGGGTAAGTAGAGAGCCTTCTCAACTGTATCGATTCGTATACAATGCTTCAAGCTCAGCAGACATTATTACGATACAAGAATAAAAAATGGATAAAACAAGTGTTTTTTTTGGAAAAATTATTGTAGCTCAGATCGTTGCTTTTTTTATTTCCACTTATCTTATTCAAAATGTTTTTGTCGGACCAATTCCGGAGATTCGACCTGATTTTAAAGAAGAAGTAAAGAGTCTTCCACAAACTATTCCTCAAATCATAATAGATAATGTGAAAAAAATTCCTGAGATGATAGAAAAAACTCCGGAAATTGTTCAGAGAAAACCTCAAAACGGAATCAGATTGCCTCCGCCCTGGGTTCCAGCACCTTCTTCAATACCTCCAGAATCTGGACCTAATCCTACAAATCCACCTCAACAACCACCCCCACAACAACCAACAGTCACTCCAATACAACAACCTGATACAAGACCATCACCAACTCCATTATTTCGCTTACCAACAGCGTTTCAAAGACCAACTAGTATACCAACACGCCCTCAAATTCCTACTCCTACACAAACATCTTCAAGGCAAGTACCACCACCTCAGGGCGATGTATCACTTGAACAGGGCATGTTAAATGAAATAAATCGTAGGAGGAGAGAAGAAGGTATACATGAGTTAACCATAAACCAACAGCTTACAGCAGCAGCGCGTAGACATAGTGCTGATATGGGAAGTAAAAAATTTTGTGACCACAAGGGTAGTGATAATTCTCTTCCTCCAGATAGAGTTCGTGATGCTGGGTATTCAGGTGGATTTAGAGGTGAAGACGTAGGCTGTGGTTTTAGAACTGCTGTGGCAGTAGTAGATGGCTGGTGGCAAAGTCCTGGACATCATGCAGTCCTAGTGGATAGAAGTGCTCGATATATTGGATTAGGATGGTCAAATAATTACCAAACAGCAGTAACAGGAAATTAGAATTGGGTTGAAAATGTATATAGAATAGTCTATTCTTGAATCTATCTCATGAATAAATACGACCATCTTCAGAAAATTTCACAGTTGATTCGATACTATAGTCTCATATCAACAACAGAAGCAGGTTCTGGTCATGTAACATCTTCTCTTTCAGCAGCGGATTTAATGTCCGTTCTCATGTTCGGAGGATTCTTTAAGTTTGACATAGATCATCCCGATAATCCTGTAAATGATCGGCTTATTTTTTCTAAGGGACATGCGTCTCCACTGTTTTATGCTTTATGGACAGTGGCGGGAGTACTTACAGAGCAAGACTTATTAACTTTAAGAAAGTTCGGAAGTCCCCTTGAAGGACATCCAACATCACATTTTAAGTATACAGAAGCTGCAACCGGTTCTTTAGGACAAGGACTTTCTGTTGGTGTTGGTTATGCTCTCAATGCAAAATATGTTGACAAAGTACCTTATAGTACCTATGTCTTACTTGGTGATTCTGAAATGGCAGAAGGATCAGTATGGGAGGCAGTACAAATTGCTTCTTACTATAAACTAGATAATCTTGTAGCCGTTATTGATGTAAACAGACTTGGTCAGCGTGGTGAAACAATATATGGCCATGATATGAAAGCTTATGAAAAACGTCTGTCTTCTTTTGGATGGCATACAAGCATTATTGATGGACATTCTTATGAACACATTAATAAAGCATATAGAGATGTGGCAACGGTAAAGGGAAAACCAAAAGTCATTATTGCTAAAACTATAAAAGGAAAAGGAATTTCATTTTTAGAAGATAAGGACGGTTGGCATGGTATAGCAGTTCCAAAAGAACAACTACAAAGTGCATTAAAAGATTTAGGGGAGATTGATAAATCAATAACAAAACATTTAGTGAAACCGAAAGTGAGCATTACCTTATCAAAGAAACTTAAACCAAAGAAAACAATAAAACTCGATTTAAGTAAACCAATGGCAACGCGAAAAATATATGGAAAAACACTCGCAAGTATTTTCCCCAAATACTCAAATATAGTTGTCCTTGATGCAGAAGTATCAAATTCAACATACTCTCAAGATTTTCAGGAAATTTATCCCGAAAGATTTTTCGAGATGTTTATTGCAGAGCAAAATATGGTAGGTGTGGCATTGGGATTTGCAAGAAGAGGAAAGATTCCATTTGTTTCATCATTTGCCGCGTTTCTTACCAGAGCTTTTGACCAGATTCGTATGGCTCAATATTCAGATGCAAATATTAAGTTTGTTGGATCACACGCGGGAGTTTCGGTTGGTGAGGATGGGCCTTCACAGATGGGACTTGAAGATATAGCACTTTTCCGCTCAATTCTTGATTGTAAAGTCTTGTATCCATCAGATATCGTAGCAACTGTAAAACTTGTGGAACAAGCAGCAGCTAATTATGGGATGTTTTATTTACGAACAACACGACCAACAGCTGCGGTGCTTTATCCACAATCTGAAATGTTTCCAATTGGCGGCAGCAAAACATTAAAAACGAGCAAAAATGATCAAGTTACTTTGATAGCAGCTGGCATTACTGTGCATGAGGCATTGAAGGCATATGATGAGCTTGTACAAGAGGATATACATGTTCGGGTAATAGACCTTTATAGTATTAAGCCACTCGATCAGGAAGTATTGGAAAAAGCGGCAAGTGAAACAAAAGCTCTCATTACTATTGAAGATCATTATCCTGCAGGAGGTATTGGCGAAGCTGTTACTTCTGCTCTAAGTAGAACAAATATTCCAATTTATTTACTTACTGTTACAAAATTACCGCGTAGTGGCACTGCAGAAGAATTACTTGATTTTGAGGGTATTTCTTCACAAGGTATAATAAAAAAGGTTAAAGAAATAATATGAGTGATACAACAGAGAAAGTAATTCAGACAGTCGCCATTTTTGGCCACTCGTTAGCAAAAGAAACAGACCCTGATTTTATAGCAGCTTATGATTCTGCGAAGCTCGTTGCTCAAAGTGGCCGAAAAATTATTAATGGTGGTGGACCAGGTGTAATGTATGCTGCAACAAAAGGAGCAAAAGATGGAGGAGGAGAAGTTTCTGTTGTGTATTATGATCCGAAAAGAGCAACGGAATTTGAAGGAAGAGCAGGTCTTCAACTCGCAGACGAAGAACAGAAAGAAGCCAACTATATCGATAGGACACAGAAATTATTGGAATTGGGTGATATGTATGTAATTTTTAATGGGGGAACAGGAACAGTATCAGAATTTGCAATGGCTTGGGCTGTTGCGAAGCTATATTTTGGCCATCATAAACCACTTGTACTTTATGGCGCCTTTTGGCAAGAGATTATGAATGTATTTTGGAAGCACATGAAGGTCCAGGAAGATGCTTATAGAGTTTTCAAATATGCAATTACCCCACAAGATGTCATAAAACACATAGATGATTATGAAAAGCTTATGTACAAACATATTAAAGAAGGAGAACCATGTGTGGGAGGAGAATGTAGTCTATTTTTATAATTCTAATTTGTTGTTAATTGAACGAGCTTTTCTTTAATATCCTCAATCATTATTTGGTCGGTTTTTGAAAGACGTAATTTGAGATCTTTTAAAACATTCATAAATGTAATAAATGCTTCATAAGGTGATTCGTAAGGATTAAAGTATTTATGAACATCTCCGTCAGCAAACCATTTCGTACACATATAGTAAAAATGATCAGATGTTTGTAATCTTCTCCAGTCTTCTATAAGTTGTTTGTCTCCACTATCTAAAACATCCTCTTCCATTGCATAAAGTTTAAAGGCAGCATCGTGTTGCATAGGATTTGATAGCCAGGCGGAAAGATCACGTTCAGTATCAGCCCATGATACATACTCAGGAATATCAAGTTCTGCAACGGGTTTATATCGTTTCACTGCTTCAGACGGAGTTATGAAATCTATATTTTGATTTTTTAAAATTTCCTCAGGTAGCGCACCAAGAAAATTAAAGATACCTGTGTCTTCCCACTGATGTTCTCCAAATGTTTCATAATCCATAAAAAGACATGCGATATCTTCATTTTGAAGCGCACTTATCCATTGGCTAAATTTATCTGCTGTTAAAGGATATTCGGGCCAATCTTTAGAAGAAAATCGGAATGCAATATCATCAGATAGTTTGTAATTTTTTAGTAATAAAGGAAGATTAATCTCTGGATGTTTATATAGGTAGTTTGGGCTCCGCCACTGGAGAATGTGATCTGCTCCTTCAGCGAGAACTCCTTTATAACCAAGACTTCCTACTATTTTTCCAATATCATTATTATAAATGAGTTCTGTATTTCGGAAAATTTTTGGCTTCACTCCAAATACTTCCTCAATCCTCTTAGAATGTAATTTAATTTGATGAATAAATTCGTCAACAGAGTAGAGGAATGAAAGAGAATGATAATATGTTTCAGACAATATTTCGACATGCCCGGTTTCAACAAGCTCTTGGAAGGATTTTAAAACTTCTGGATAGTACTCTTCTAGTTGATCGAGGAAAACTCCGGAGAAAGAATAAGTAATCCTAAATGTAGGATACTTTTTAAGCAATTTTAGTAGTAATTTATTTGCAGGAAGATAACATTTTTGAGCTATTTTTTTAATAATTGCTTGATTATTTCTGTTTGTTTCACTCTTTTCATTAAAATATGAATGATCTTTTCCGATATCAAAAATACGATACTGTTTCAATCGTCGAGGTTGATGAACCTGAAAATATAGACAAACAGATGGCATGAAAAATATTTCTTAATTTTTAACTAGCCTTTCATATATCCTTATACACTTTTCTGCTGCTTGCTGCCATGTGAACTTTTGTGCTTCTTGATAACCATTTTCTGACAAACTTTGCATAAGAGGACGATACATAAGCACGGCAAGCATTTTATTTGCCATTTCATCAATATCCCAGAAATCTACTTTAAGAGCATGTTGTAAAGCTCCTGCAACGCCTGATTGCTTTGACACAAGAACGGGTGTACCATTGATCATAGACTCTAAGGTGGTAATACCAAAGGGTTCGGAGACCGAGGAGAGGACGAAAAGGTCTGCCGAACGATAGACCTTTTTCAAGTCCTCTCCCCGTAAAAAGCCCGTGAAGAAAACTTTATCAGATATGCCTAATTGTGCTGTTTTTTCAATAAGTTCTCGTTCCATATCTCCAGATCCGGCAATCAAGAAATATGTATTTGGTTCAAATTCTAAGACCTTTTTTGCTGCTTGCAGGAAATAATCAGGTCCTTTTTGAAGCGTGAGTCTTCCTACAAACAAGACAATTTTAGCGCCAGATTGTTTAAGTTCAGCAAGGCTAAAAGGTTTATCGATAAGAGGTTGTCTATTATCATCAAAAGGAGTTACTCCATTATGAACTACGGTGATTTTATTTGGAGAAATACCGTATTGGTCAATTATTATTTGTTTTGTATATTCTGAAACTGCAATAATTTCATCTGCTTTTTGGAGTGCTTCCCACTCTATATTGAATACCATTGGATTGATATTTCCTCCACTTCTATCATATTCAGTAGCATGCACATGAACAATAAGTGGTTTTCCACTTACGCTTTTTGCAGCAAGTCCAGCTGGAAACGATAACCATTCATGAGCATGAATAATATCGAATTGTTCTTGTTGAGCAATCCTTCGAGCATGGAGTGCATATCGGTATACTTCGTCAAAGAGGTTTTTACCATAACCACCTTTAATGCTTTGTCGCTCATCTATGTATTTTGATGATGTGATGTATGGATATAGGAGTGTATCTATTTGATGAATATTAAGAATGTCGTCATCAGCAAACAGAATATGTGGAATATCTCCTTTCAGCCCCATTCTTTTTGGAAGGACAAATGTTATTGTAATATCCTGTGAAACCAAGGCCTTAGTTAGACCATGGCAAGCCACCCCAAGCCCTCCACTATTATAGGGAGGAAATTCCCAACCAAACATCAATACACGTGTTTTCATAGTTAAATTGGATAAAAGACTTTGCTAATTCCCATATGCTCAAGTTTTTCTAGATATTCAATAACTGTAATCACGTATTCTGCATGGCTCCATGTGAGTGGGGCTGCTGAAACTTGTGCTCCAGAATGTGGATCAAGCTGCTCAGATAAAACCCCTGATCGGGATGTATGTTGTGAAGTCCATTTGAGAATTTCTTTAACAGGATTTAAATCAGCTTCTTGTTTAGCTACTTCGATATAGTATTGCGCTAACCAAAGCGTAGTTATAAACCATGGATTTCCAGGAACATCGGATGTGTTTCTGTAATAATAGTCACCTTCATACCTAGCAATGCCTCCTACTTCTGTCTTTGGAGAAAGTCGCTCTTTGATTACTTCAATATTTTGTTTAACGCGTTCGTCTTCTATACCTAGAACTCCAAATTTAAATATCCCATAAATACTAGACATATCAATAGTTTTGTCTGGAATCATTTGATCACCATCAATATTTACAGATTTAAGAAAAGTCCTGTTTTCTTGATCCCAAAGATGATGAAGTATTGCTTCTTTGACTTCATTTGCGGCTTCGTTATAACGATCCATACTGTTCTTTTTTCCAAGTAGAGATGCTATCCGAGATGCTGCTTTTAGCGCTCCATATACGGCACTACACGAGAAAGTATGCGTGCCCCATTTTTCTTCCCATAGATCATAGCTTGCCTTTGGTAGTTTGGTACTGGGATCACGATAGTCAACCATGAATTCAGCGGCTTTTTTAATAACTGGATTGTACAGTTCCTCAATAAATTCTATATCTTTAGTTATGTAGTAGTGTTTCCATAAAGCATAAACAACTAATGCAGTCTCATCTTCTTGTATTGGTAATGCTATACGTCCATTTCTCAGCCATGGATGCCATGAGCTCCCAAGTGATTTATCTGATCGGTATTTGTGCATAAAAAAACCTTCTTCTGTAATAATATCTTTACAAAATTCAAAAAATCGTTTTGCGACATTTACATCACCAGCCTTATCTAATCCAATAGCAACTTGAGCGCCATCCCTTGGCCATACATAACTATATGTATCTCTACCATGTTGGAGCATGTCAGAATCTCCTGACGCGAGTATCGAACCATTGTTACCAACGTGGGCACGCATACACAGAAGAGATTTTTTAAAAAGTGAAATAATATTGTTATCGAGTCCGTAGAATGAAAAATTTTGTTTATTGGTCCAGGCCTTCCAAAAGTTTTTGGTACTTTGCATGAGATATTCAGGAGTACGTTTTAGAACATATTCATTCAGTCTAAATGCGCTGTGCATATGTTTTGAGGCAGTCATCCAATAATTAATAGTTGTTTTTTGACCTGCTTTTAGAAACAGCGTAAGACCGATAACAGAATCTACTAGTCCATGCTCAACAGGATTTTTGGATAATTTACCATCATCCGCATCTTTGTGTGTCCCTTCTTTTCCTTCGATTTCAAATAGTCCAATACTGTAATCATCAAATTGTCTATGCTCAGCAACTGCATTTATGAGAAATATTCTCCTTCCTTTATAGTGAATAATGATTCGTTTGATAGGATCGTAGTATGCAGTATCACCTCTATGGGATTCATAAAGTTCAAATTGATGGTGGAAGTAAATTTTTATCTCGCGATCTCTATCAGAGACGTTTTTGAGCGTTACTTCGCGAAGAAATATGTTTTTTTCATTGTAAACAACATCTTCAACGGTCATTTGGACTTGAAGGAAGTCATTTACTGCTTTGGTAATTCCAGCAAGCGTGTCTGCAATATAATCTGTTTCAATTTTCCAAGACGGATCTCCGAACCAACGGATATTTCCATCAGCATACACACCAATTCGATGCTTGTAGTGTCCTCCTATGTGGTTTTCTAACCCAACATAAGGGAAGTAAAAATCCGATAAATTAGCATCAGCATTTAGGCATACCAATACAGTACCGTTACCAAGTACTAAAGATTTCGGCATATCTGAAATTGAGGTCACCTGGTAAATAAATTCGGGCTTATATTTCATTGTATTACAATAGTCCAGATAGTGTCAAGGAACAGGGAGGATTTGGTGACAAAAGCGGTATGTGATGATACAATTGTGATAACTTAAACGAGTTTAATATGCCCGGCCCGTCTAGCCGAGGCAATGTGCCCGGTCGTCTAATGGTAGGACGCCTCGCTCTGGACGAGGTAATCGGGGTTCAAATCCCTGCTGGGCAACAACCTTATGAAAAAAGCACTTATCGTTATTGATGTACAGAAATATTTTTTAACAAACGAAACTAAAGATATTGTCAAAAAAATACAAAAATTTCTTTTAGAAAAATCTGATCAATACGACCAAATATATTTCACAATCTTCAAAAATGATCCTACTGGTCCCTTGTGGAAAATTGCTGGTTGGGAAGGAATAACTAATTCGCCTGATACAGATATTTGTGAAGAATTACAAGAGCTTGTTAATGATAATAATTTATTTTACAAAAACATACTTTCTGCTGTGAAAGTTCCCGAGATAACAAAGGGATTAAAAGATAATACAATTAATGAAGTCCATTTATGTGGTTTTGATACTGACTGTTGTGTTCTTGCAACAACGTATGATTTATTTGATCAAAACATCAAACCCGTTATTTTAGAAAATCTGACTTATTCTACATCGAAAGATAATCTTCACAATGCTGCAATAAAGATGATTAAAAGAAATGTCGGGTTTGTTCAAGATTCAGAATAACCTTTTTAGATTTATAATCAACTATACCAATAATTATCAAACAGATTACCCCTGAAGACTTAGATTCGTTTTATGCTTTTTTGATTATATAAGATTCTACTCAATTGAGATATAGATTTAAGCATGTCTTCTTCTTTCGGTCTGTTTTCAGAAATTGTAAATATTAATGTAACGGCGCCTGTTACGCAGGATCTCACCTCAAATCCCACCTCGGGAGTGGGATTTGAGGTAAGATTTGGTAATTCTCAGAATTTTTTAATCTACGACACGGAGATTCAATTTTACCGTTCAAATATTTTTAGTATTATTGATCTGTATTTTAGCTTTGTGTGGATAAATACTTGAGAGTATAATGTAGCCATGTATCGGCTTAATCGAACTCAACTTGTTTTTATTTTTTTAATACTAGTTGGGCTTTTTCTCTTATTAAAGCAAAAACCTACAGAAGTCCACCATCATGCTGGCTTTGTAGTCTTTAAAGATAGCGAAAAAATAGACTTTTCAGATATGAAATATATGTTGATTGAACCATGTGAAGAAGAGGAACATGAAGAAGGAGAGGAAAATGAACAGCTTGAAAAAGCGCATTTACATGATGGTATAGGTTATGTTGTACATGTACACAGGAAAAAAGTGATATGGAGAGATTTGTTTACTAATATCAACTACAATATCCCCAACGACGTTGTTGCGTATTCAAACGGTCAAGTACAACAGAATATTTTAGATAAACCTATTAAGAAGTATGAAAGCGTAATATTCTTTGTTGGTAAGAATGAAAATATTGATAGCAAACGAAAAGATACTATTCCAGTTGAAGAAATAAAACGTGTTGAAGACAAAGGTGAAAGCTGTTAGAATAAATTTAATGAAACCTAAACAAATTTATACCTATATTAAGATACTTGCGATAATAGGTTTGCTTCTCTCTGTTTATCTACTTTGGCAGCAGTTTTTTAGACCTGCATTTCAACCCTGTACCATCAATAGTTTTATCAACTGTGATGCTGTTATTTCCGGACCTGTTGCAAAAACCTTTGGTATCCCGACGCCGCTATATGGTTTAGTTGGTTACACAGTTATATACCTTGCAACAATATTAAAACAAAAAAAATTACTTCTTGGAGCTGCAGCATTTGGGCTTCTATTTTGTTTAGGAATTGGATATATAGAACTTGTACAACTAAGAGTTATATGTCCGATATGTATAGGTTGTCAAGTAATTATGATAATAATCTTCGCTCTTGCAATAAAACTCCACAAACTCAAATAAGATACCTAATATTTAATACGTAACCCGTAAGAACGTGTACAATGAAATTATGCCTAAGCACACTCAGTCATTACACTTTAAAGATCTTCATAAAAAATGGACAAGCCGACATCGTCATTTACAAAAAAATCTTTGGGAAAGGCATAAAGATTCTTTACAGGATTTTTATGATTCATCTAAAAATTTAGCAATTAGTTCATTAGCAAGTATTCTACTATTAGCGCATCCCGCATCTGCCTCGATACTGGCGCAGGGCTTAGAACCAGTACAACAGACTCCCAATGAGACACCTGCTGAAAAGCGTGCAAAGCTGATTGAGACTTTAAAACAATTTCTACCTGGCGAGAAGGATCCTTTGTCAGAAGAACAAGAGAATAACATAGCACAGATTTTAACAGACTATTTTGGTATTCAAGTAATTCCCCAACTTACAGGACATCGGTTGAATAGAAGCTATGGAATTATTGGAGCAGAGCAACACCTCACGAGATATCCCGGAGACTCGATGGCTTCCCACTTTGATACACCAGAAGAAAGAATATATTGGTCTTCGGGTATGGCTCCAGGTAGAGGAGCATGGGGATATTTTGCTCCTTCAAAAGAGGAAATGACTGAACAAGATAAATTAAGAGAAAAATATTACATAGCTGTGCAAACATTTTTGTCTCCAGGATGGCAAGGCAATGTAAAAGAACATTATGACTTTTTTAGATATCGTAAAATGCTTGTTGTAAATCCGGAAAATGGGAAAGCAATTGTTGCTGATATAGGAGACGCAGGTCCGGCCCAGTGGACCGGGAAACACTTGGGAGGGTCGCCTGAGGTTATGAGTTATTTAGAACGACAAGATGGCTCATTAAAAGGTCCTGTATTATACTTTTTTATAGTAGATCCAGAGGATAAAGTTACATTGGGTCCTGTTAAACCGCTTTAACGTATGAAACAGAAACATTTTTATAGTCATATTGTAGAAATCAAAGATATACATATTAAATTGGATAAATTAGATTTATCAATTGAAGAACGAGAAGAACTTCTTTTTATTTTAGAATCAAGTATGCATAATGCAGTTATTGATGTTGTTCTTTCTCATTTGGATAAACCAGATAAAAAGTTATTTTTATCATATATTGCAGCAGGAGATCATAAAAGTATCTGGAAATTATTAAAAGAGAAAGCTGAAAATATAGAAAATAAAATTTCTGATGTCTTAGAAAAGTTAAAGCTCGACTTTCATAAGGATATCGATAATGTTAAGATATAGAATTAAATAAAGGGAAACGGATCTATGAAAGGTTTTTTAGAATTTATTCGTGAACAAAAAGTTGCAGCTTTAGCAGTGGGTTTTATTCTTGGAGGAGCTATTACTAAGCTTATTACTTCACTTGTAAACGATATTATTAATCCTATCATTGGTTTAGCTTTAGGATTCACAGAAAATTTATCAGAAGCATCAATACATATCGGATCTGCTGAAATTCGGTGGGGAAACTTCATTAATGTCTTAATAGATTTTGTTATTATCGCACTTGTTGTTTATTTCGTAGTCAAAGCATTGCGTATTGAGAAGACAGAGAAGAAAAAATCAATAAAATAACTCAAAAATATGCAGAATATTATTGAAACCATTAAGCAACATCTTATTTTAATAATTGTTTTACCTTTTCTTTTTATTGGATTTGTGTATGCGATACTTTTGGTTATTGCTGGCCTGATTACTTAACTGGTACTAACCTATAAATTCTATCATCTCCATCTCTCGTTTCACTTTTTCCATCTCTATTGCTTGTTGAGAAATAAATAAATCCATCAGGTCCTTCAGTGATAGCACGAATTCGTCCAACATTTATACCACTAAGTTTTTCATATGCAACAATTGTTTCAGGCGTGTTTTCTGCGAAGACTACTCTAAAAATTCCTTCTCCTTTTAATCCTCCGAAGAGAAAATGATTTTTAAATTGTGGAAACACAACTCCCGAGTAAAATGTACCTGATGCAGGAGCAACGGCTGGTGTAAAGATAATTTTTGGACCAATAAGACCTTCCTTATTTTTTTCATGAGAAACAAGTGGCCAACCATAGTTCTGGCCCTTTTTAATGATATTAACTTCATCTCCACCTGGAGGTCCGTCAATTATAGATGGTCCATGCTCAGTGGAAACAAAGATTTCAGATACAGGGTGCCAGTCTATTCCTTGTGGGTTACGATGTCCATAGCTGTAAATAGGTGAGTTAGGGAACGGATTATCTTCAGGAATGGTACCATCTGGATTGATACGTAAAATTTTACCTGCGAGTGAGTTTACATCTTGTGCCAACTCTTTTTGCGTAGCGTCGCCAGTTGTAATATAGAGTTTTAGGTCAGGGCCGAATCCTAATCTACAACCGGCGTGGAATTGCGCAGCGGGAATCCGATCTATAATAGTATTTTGTGCTTCAATATAGGTTTCGTTATCTTTTAGAACAACAACTTTGTCAAATAGGTCTTGACCTTCAGCATATGCGTAGCACGTATATATCAATTTATTACTCTCATATTGGGGATCAAGTACTAGACCCATGAGTCCTTCTTCTGATATTGTTGAAACTTCTGGAAAATTTATTAAAGGTTGAGATCGAAGAGTACCATTTTCAATAACACGAATTTTTCCATTTCGTTCTGTAACAAGTATTCTATTTGGTGATGTAAAAACGATTTCCCAAGGAACAAATAAGTTTTCAACATATGATTCAACTTCATAGTTAACGATTTCATCAATTCTAGCCTGCTGGTTGTCGAATTCTTCTTTATCTTGGATGACGATTGTGTTTTGTCTGGTTTTATTATTTTTGATCAACCATCCTACGCCAATAAGCGCAATAAGAACAATAATAATCAAAGAATATTTAGGAAATCGCATATGCTAGACTTATTGTAATATATATTTTCTATGATTACCCTCTATGCCAAAAAAGATTCTTAAACAATTTACTATTGGTATAATTCTTTCCACTCTTGCAATTACAGCAGGTTATTTGATTTCTCCTATTGAGGTTAGATTTCTTAAAACACTTACACCTGATTCGGTTCTTATAGGTGCGACATACGCAATTGGTTCCATACTCTTTGCTTTAATCTCAGTCTGGTTAGGAAGAATGTCAGATAGGATAGGAAGAAACAGATTTATTATTATTGGAGCTTTTATAGGTATTATTTATCCACTTTTGTATGCTTCAACGCTTAACGTTTTTCAATATATGGGGGTGAAATTTGCTTGGGCATTTTCCGCAGCATCTACTGGGCCAATCTTTATGGCCTATATGCAAGATCTCGTTAAGGATCTAAAGGAAAAAGGCCATTATATGAGCATTATGTTTGCCTTTCAATCACTAGGTGGGGCGATTGCAATGGTTTTAGGTGGATATTTAAGTGATTTATATGGTCTTCGGGCTCCGTATTTTGTGATGTCGATTCTTTTTGTCATGACAACACTTATTGCTTTAAGAGAACTAACTATCGAACCTATAAAAGATGTCAGGTCACAGTCTAGAAACAAAGATTTTCTCTTTGGAATTAAATATATATTTTCAAAACCTGCACTTGTGTTTTATTTTATTATAAACAGCGCTCAATCATTGAATTTCGGTATTAAATATATGCTTTATCCTCTCATCATATTTAGTATCACAAAATCAGATGCTTCAACAGGGCTCATTATGGGCACGCAGGGTGTAGTTGCTTTTTTTGTACTTCTTTTTATTGGTAAAGTAGCTTTGAAAATCGGTACATATAAATTTGCATTTATAACACTTTTTATGCTCGTTCTATCAGGGACAATTCTTACTCAAACCCAGTTTATTGAAGTTTTCTGGATTGCGGCAGGACTATATGCTCTTGGAGAAGCTATGTACGGGCCTGTACAATCAGTTCTCATTATTGATAATGTTGAAAGTAAGCATAGGGGAGAGATTCTTGGTATTGATGCAGTGTTTGATAGAGTCTATGCAACTCTAGCACCATTTTTTGCTGGGTTAATGTTAACGGTGTGGTCTCCTCAAAAAGTATTACTTATATTTATAAGTCTTTTTTGGTTAACGTTAGGAGGAGGATATACGATATACAGTAGATATATTAAAAATCAAATAATTTCAAAGAGTTTAAAATAAGAAATTCGAAATTAACATGAAAGATCCGAAGGAGTTAACCGAACAGGAGTGGAAAGAAAAGCTTACTGAAGAACAGTATCGTGTTCTAAGAGAAAAAGGCACGGAAACCCCCTTTTCAGGTAAATACTATTCAGAAGAGAGAGAAGGAATATATTATTGTGGCGGATGTGGTCAAGAACTCTTTTCTTCAAAAACAAAATACGATTCACACTGTGGTTGGCCAAGTTTTTATGATCTCGCAAATACATCTAATGTTGAAATAAAAGAAGACAGAAGTTATGGAATGGTAAGAACTGAAGTTCTTTGTAGGAGATGTGGTTCGCACTTAGGTCATCTTTTTCCAGATGGCCCAAAACCTACAGGACAACGATATTGCATAAACTCAGCAGCACTTGCATTTAAACTTTCTCATCCTCAAGAATGAACTTTTCTCGTATCGTCTTATTTTCAATATCCATATTTGGGTTAAGCATCTTCAAGAGTTTGTAGTATTTTTTAGGATTATGTATGAGATACAAAGTAATATTTTTTTCTAATTCCCAATCATGAAGCGTGATGGATCCGAAGTTCAATAATCGGCCAAATAAGCTTTGTTGGTAACTTATCGCTGAAATATGTTTGAAATAATATATATCCATTCTCTGAAAGATTAACCCTCTTTTATGAATAATTCTTTCAGGAGTAATTTCATAATATTCTGTGAGCCATTGATAGATGATGTAAATAAAGAGGGTAAGTTTTAATCCTGATATAACAATGGAAAAAATTTGCATGAATAGTGGAAAGCTGCCACAGTTAACTAGACGACATGTGAACAAAAAGGTAAATAGACTCAAAAATTCAAGAAGAATAACTTTTACTACAAGGATTGAAATACTTTGTCTGATATTAATATGAGTAACAGGAATTCTTCTTGGTACAAACTGTTCTTCGCGCATGGGTTTCTTTTTCTTCTGCTGAATATCCATTATGAATATTATATTATTTTTGAACGTAAATTATTTGAGAATTGAAATTTAAAATTTGAGAATGTATCATTCTGATCAAGCATGCGGTTTCAAGATAGGAATGATGCAGGTAAAAAACTTGGGAACAAGCTAAAAAATATAAAGGAGATAAGGGAAAAACAACAGGATCTGATCGTCTTAAGTCTAGTTCGTGGTGGAGCTCCTGTTGGATATGAGGTTGCCAAGATTCTCCAAGCTCCACACTATCCTCTTATAGTGAAGAAAATCGGAGCTCCTCACAGAGAGGAACTTGCAATAGGTGCAGTATGCGATGAAGAAGTTTTTTTGAATAATTCATTGATTAATCAAGCGGGATATTCTGAAGACGAAGTAGAAATTCAGATAGAAAAAGCTCGTTATCAAGAATTACACTATAAAAGAAGGTTCAAAATTGTTCTACCCCAACTCCAAGGTAAAATCGTTATAGTGGTTGATGATGGAGTTGCAACAGGGGCATCTGTATATGCTGCATGCAAATGTATTAGTTCAAAGAATACAAAAAGAATCTATCTAGCTGTTCCTGTAGCACCTATAGATTTTAGAATAGGAAACGGATCGATGTTTAATAGTGGAAATAAGTGTTTTGATAAAATTATTATCTTCCACGAAGATCCTTATTTTAATGCTGTTGGACAATATTATTCTCGTTTTGAGCAGATAAACGATAGCAAAGCATTGAGCTTTTACAAAATGAATTAAACTAAGTTTACGATTACTTATTTGCCCTTTCCGCGCATGCTTGGATGGTTTACTGCTTC
Source organism: Candidatus Roizmanbacteria bacterium RIFCSPHIGHO2_12_FULL_37_23 (assembly GCA_001788095.1). Lineage (GTDB taxonomy): Bacteria > Patescibacteriota > Microgenomatia > UBA1406 > HO2-37-13b > 2-12-FULL-37-7b. The sequence goes on along the minus strand of MFZX01000043.1, from coordinate 7,863 downwards.
TACAACTGCTGATAATCCAACGAGAATATATACTACCTGTACAAGAACCGGCCATGTACCAAGAAGCATTTCGACGAGATTAAGATCTAAGAGACCAACAAGTCCCCAGTTAAGTGCTCCAATTACCATGAGCCAAAAGGTGAACTTTTGTAAATCCTTCATATCTTCTATCACCCCCTTTCCTTATAAGTCAATAAGTTTAGAAAAAACTATTCTATGCGTTTAACTTCTTAATAGATTCTAATTGTATTTGGATAGAAAAGTCAAGAAATATTCTTGAATGCTACTTACGTTGAAAAGGTCAGTTGAATAGATTACAATTTGTACCTATGCTTTCAAACAAAGACAAGGCTGTTTTGGAAAGACTTTTACAGAAAGACGAATTAGCTCTTCGAGAGTTTTATCTTGAACACAAAAATGCATTAATGGAATATCTTCTAAGACAATTAGAATATCAAGATGCTGAAGAAGTGTTTCAAGATTCTTTTATAGCTTTTATTGAGGCTCTCCGTAGCTTTAAAGGACAGGCTTCTCTTAAGACTTTTTTATATTCTATTGCAAAGCGAAAAGCGATTGACAAGATACGTAAAAAACGAGTAAAGAAAATTTTGTTCTCACATTTGCCAAGTCATATAGTTGACTCACTCGCAATTGTTTTTCTTAAAGATGATCTTGATAAAAAACATATTGCCCATAAAATCGAAATGATACTTAGTAAACTTCCAAATGATTATGCCCTCGTCCTGAGACTAAAGTATAAAGAGGGTTATAAAGTCGCCGAAATTTCAGAGAAAGTTAAGCTTCCATTTAAGGCAACCGAAAGCCTTCTGTTTAGAGCCAGGAAGGCTTTTATTGAAAAATACTCTTCATATGAAAGACAAGGTTTATTCACATTTGAAGGAACGCTACGATGAAGTATATTCTCTAAGTCCAAATAATCTTGGTTTTACACATCTCACTCAGATTTTTAAAACAATCAGTGGTCAACTTAAATTTTTTCCCTTCAAAATTTTTATTCCTTTATCTCTCTTCATAACAGTTATTTTATATCTTGTATTCGGTATTTTCATCGTCCGATTAGTGTCACTCTTACAGCACGGTTTTTAGCATATGAATCCAATAACAAACATTCTGACATCATCTATTGCTTCTCTAGTTTTGATAACAAACTATATATCTCGATTAATACTCGCCCCATATGCAACTATGCGAAAAATTGCTCGCGAGAAAGATTATATGCAAATTCTCATTCTATTTGTTTTCATTTATGCTTATTTTGTTTATGCTAATGTGATTCGAGCTCAAACACTACACCCTTTTATTATTTCGAAATCTTCTCTCGCATCTTTTATTATGTTCATTATTACTTTTATTCTTTCAACAAGTTTTTTTTATGTTCTTGGAAAAACATTATCTATAAAAACAGTTGAATTTAAGAAGCTAATGTTTCTATTTGCATATTCGATGATCCCAACGTTATTATGGTTTATCGCTACCTCTACACTTTTTTTGATTTTACCACCCCCGAGAACAATATCGTTTTTGGGCCAATTATTTAGCTTCGTATTTACGGCTTACTCTATAACCCTCCTTTTATGGAGGTTTATATTGCTTTATTTATCTATACGTTTTACTTTTAAGACCCAATTTTTTGCAACTATGGGGTTAATCGCGTTGTATTTCGTTTGGTTTATTCCATATTCATATATGATGTATCAATTAAAAATTTTTAGAATTCCATTTATATAAAAAATGAAGAAACTTTCAGAATTCAAAAACTATAAAGATCGACAAGAATATCTTGAAAAACTCATGAATATATCTCTGAAAAATATTGGGAACAGTTTTATTGATGAGGAAAAAAACGTACATTGCGAAAATTTAATCGGAGCTATTACTCTTCCGCTTGGTGCTGCAGGTCCTATGAAACTTAAAGGAGAATATATCAATGGAGAATTTTATATTCCACTTGCAACAACAGAAGGAGCTCTTGTTGCCTCTGTTAATAGAGGAAGTAAAGCGATTAGAGAGAGTGGAGGAGCAAATGTTTTTGCTTATAGAATAGGAACAACAAGAGGTCCAGTATTTGATGTCGAGTCTATAGCTGGAAATAGAAAGCTTTTTAAGTGGCTTCACAAGAACGAAGAAAAAGTTGTTGAAACAGCAGAATCTACTTCAAACCATCTCAAGTATAAAAAGATGATGATTAAAAGTGTAGGGAGATATGTATTTGTTCGTTTTTATTACGACACGGCAAACGCCATGGGTATGAATATGGCAACCTTTGCTACTGAGAAGATCGTACGATTAATTGAAAAAGAAACCGGACTTAAATGTCTGTCTGTTGCCGGCAATTTTGATATTGATAAAAAACCAGCCTGGCTTAACTTTATTGATAATAGAGGATTTAAAGTTTGGGCAGAGATCGTATTAAAAAAGGATGTTCTTAAAAACACTCTCAAAGTGGACGCAGAACATGTATTCGATGTATGGCTCTCCAAATGCATGATTGGCTCGGCGATGAGTGGCTCCCTTGGATTTAACGCTCATTTTGCAAATATCATTGCTGCCGTTTATTTAGCAACAGGTCAGGATGCGGCCCATGTCGTAGAAGGAAGCATGGGGATAACAACGACAAAAGTACTACCCAATGGAGATTTATACGCAAGCATTTATCTTCCAGCAGTATTAGCGGGGATTGTTGGAGGTGGAACTGGTTTAAAAACTCAGAATGAAGCATTGAAATTAACTGGAGTAAAGAGTTCTGAAGAATTCGTAGAAATATTGAGCGGTGCAGTTTTAGCAGGTGAAATTTCATTGTTAGCATCTGAAACTGAAGGAACACTAGGAAAGGCCCACAGACAACTAGGAAGATAATAAAATTAAGAATTAGAAATTAAGAATTAAATATATGCTCGGTATAGTTTCATACGGATTTTATATTCCACGTTATCGAATAAAAACAGAAGATATTGCACGTTACTGGGGAAAAAATCCAGAAAGTATTATAGGATCTCTTAATATCTATGAAAAAGCAATTGGAGGGATTGATGAAGATACTCTAACTATGTCATATCAATCTGCAACGATGGCACTTGCTGATAATATTTTTGATAAAACAAAAATATCTGGTGTTTTTATTGGTTCAGAAAGCCATCCATATGTAGTAAATCCCACCTCAACAATTCTTGCTGATTATCTTGATATTGGTAATAATTATCTTGCATATGACACGCAGTTTGCATGTAAAGCTGCAACTGGTGTTTTAATATCTTCTTTTGCACTCGTTAAAGCCGGATTTTGTGAATACGTTCTCGTTTCTGGTTCAGATAAAGCAACAGGGAAGCCTGGAGATGCTCTTGAGTATTCAGCAGCTTCAGCTGCAGCGTCGTTCATTCTTGGAAAAAAAGATGTTCTTTTAGAATATATAGATTCCTCCTCATTTTCATCAGATACACCTGACTTTTGGAGACGACATGGTAATAAATTTCCATCTCACGCAGGTCGTTTTACTGGCGAACCTGCATATTTTTTTCATGTTCATGGAGCAGTAAAAGCTTTACTTAAGAAAACAAAAAGAAAACCTCAAGATTTTTCGAGAATCATTTTTCATATGCCTAATGGGAAATTTCCTATTCGCTGTGCACTAGAACTCGGGTTCTCAAAGGAACAGATAGAAGATTCACTCATTGTTAGAAAATTAGGTAATGCATATTCTGCCTGTTCTCTTATTGGACTTTGTGCTGTACTAGACAAATCACAACCAGGCGATTTAATACTATTAGCATCGTATGGGTCAGGTGCAGGATCTGATGCTTTTGTATTTAGGGTAACGAAAGAAATTGAGAAAAGAAGAAAGAATTTTTCCGAAACTATTGATGTGAAACAATATGTGGATTATCAGAAATATTTAAGATTAATGGGTGATTGAATTTAATATTTATGATTTCAGTAATTGGTTATCATACAACAAAATTTGGAGAACTTTGGAACAAATCATTATACGATCTTGTTGGAGAAGTAATCAGGGGCGTATTAAAAGATGCTAAACTGGAGAAAGAACATTGTGACGCTATTTTTATAGGCAATATGCTCGGTGGTGTATTGGAAAATAATCTTCACTCAGGAGCAAAAGTAGCAGAAATTCTCGATACTCACATTCCAGTATTTCATGTTGAATCAGCATGTGCTTCTGGTGGTATTGCATTTAACATGGCGGTTAATTATATTACCGCTGGTAAAGCTCATACTGTTATTGTCGTTGGTGCTGAGAAAATGACAGATTTTCCACCCGACGTTACTATTTCTGGACTTTCTGCAGCAGCTTCAGGGGACGAACAAGAAGTGGGTTTAACATTTCCCGGGCTTTATGCAATGCTTGCCCGGGTATATATGGAAACGTATGGTTATACAGAAGAAGATCTTGCGTATGTCTCTGTTAAAAATCATTATCATGGTTTTCTTAATGAGTATGCTCATTTTAGAAAGCAAATAACGATTGAAGATGTATTAAAAAGTCCTTATGTTGCAAGCCCGTTAAAAGTATTAGACTCTTCGCCAATATCTGATGGGGCTTCAGCTCTAATAATATCTTCTAATCATCAACTTGTAGCACAAGCGAAATACGTTGCGAAGATTTTATCATCAGAAGTTGCTACTGATTCTATTTCTCTTAAATCAAGAAAAAGACTTGATGAACTTTTGGCAACGAAAATAGCTGCGGATAAAGCTTTTGACCAAGCAAAAATAGATCGAAAAGATATTTCAGTTGCAGAGCTTCATGATTGTTTTTCCATTGCAGAGCTTTTAGCTATGGAGGATCTTGGTTTTTGGAAAAAAGGAACAGCAGGTAAAAGGATTAAAGAATATGAAACGATGCATGGTAATGGTAATGGGTTTATTGTAAATACGTCCGGGGGATTGAAAGCAGCAGGCCATCCTGTAGGTGCGACTGGAGTTAAACAGATAGGGGAAGTTTATCTACAGCTTACTGGCCGTGCTGGTAAAAGACAAGTGAAGAAATCGAGATATGGCCTGGCACATAACGTAGGGGGTTCGGGTGGAACAGCAGTAGTTACGATATTAGGAAATTGAGCTTATGAAAACGAGTCCTGTCAAAGTTTGGAGAAGACAAAAAACATTAAGAAAATTATTAGGGATGAAAGGAAAAATTATCACGTGGACAGTTATTTCTGTGCCTGGACATAAGCATAAAGATCAGGCACCTTTCCCAGTGATATTGGTACAACTAGAAAATAAGCAACGTATATGTGGACAATTAGTTGAATATAACGAGAGCGATCTTACAACAGGTAAGGAAGTTGTCTCAATATTAAGAAAGGTTCATAAGCCATCAGAGGATGGGGTGATTGCTTACGGAATTAAATTTAGACCAGCAAGTTGAATCAATTCAGTAATGTCAATATCTTATTCAGCACCAGCAAAGGTAATTCTCTCAGGGGAACATGTCGTTGTGTATGGGAAGCCAGCGATTGTTTCTGCAATAGATTTGCGATTAGTCTTTGCTGTAGGAGAAGGAGAAAATAAGAGAAAAGATAAAAACGTTGCAAGAATCGTAGATGTAGTGAGAAAATACCTTATCGAAAATTCTCATCTCTCAAATTTCAATTCTCAAATCGATTATACCATCAAGTCCGACATCCCCATTGCGCGAGGTCTTGGCTCTTCAGCGGCTTTCTCAGCTGCCGGAACAGCAGCTTTTCTAGATTTTTATACAGGAAAATCACACCCAATAGAACTTATTAATAACCTCGCTTATAAAGTCGAGAAAGCTTTTCATAAAAATCCTTCAGGTGTTGACTCAACAACATCTACTTTTGGTGGACTTGTTTATTTCCGAAAGGAATTTGAATTCTTAAAAGGTATCTATAAATTAGCCTTCAAAATTCCTAAAAAAATTGAGGAGAAACTTTACCTTATTGATTCGGGTAAACCCATAGAGACAACAGGCGAAATGGTTGACTTGGTAGGAAAATACTATAACAAGTACCCAAAATCAGCAGAAGAAATCTTTAACAAAATTGAAAAAACTACCAAGAGATTAGTAATTAGCTTAGTAAAGGAAGATGTTCAATTGTTTGCACAACAAATCAAGAACAATGAGAATTTATTAGAAAAAATTGGAATTGTATCTGTTTCAACAAAAAATCTATTACAAGAGTTATCAAAATATGGTTTTGGAAAAATCACTGGAGCTGGTGGTAAAAAGACCGGATCTGGTTATCTTTTGTTTCTCGCCGACGATGTCGATGGACTGAAAAAATATTGTAAATACAAAAAGATCAACATCATAAAATTCAAACAGTCATGGAAAGGAGTACAGAAAACTTAATCAAAGTATCAGCACCGGGTAAGTTAATGCTCTTAGGTGAGCACGCTGTAGTTTATGGTCATCCATGTATTGTTACAGCGGTAAATAAGCGTGTTCATGCATATGTAGAGCATATAGATAGCCCAAATGATATTGTTGATGCACCTCAAGCTAAAAATCCTCGATTTGTGCTCGAAACGATACATCATATGAAAAAGAAATTCGGAATCAGAACTTTTGTTAAAGTTAGAACGAATGGTGATTTTTCTAATGGTATTGGTCTTGGATCGTCTTCTGCTGTTACTGTTGCTACATGTGCTGCCTTAAATACATTATGGAATCTTTCGCTTTCCCAAAGAGAAATTTTCGACATAAGTTATAAAGTAGTGCTTTCTGTACAACGTGTTGGATCTGGATTTGATACTGCTGCAGCAACATTTGGCGGTACACTTTATTATGTAAGAGGTGGGGAAGTTATTGATCATATAAAAATCGGTACATTACCACTTGTTGTTGGTTATACGCGAGAAAAAGCAAATACCGCAAAAATTATAAAAAACGTTGCTAAGAAATATCAACGAGAAAAGAAAAAGATTGACAATCTATTTAAACATATTACTCAGCTTGTTAATAAAGGTAGAAGAGAATTAGAAAATAATAATTTGAAAGAATTCGGTAAGTTGATGATAGAAGATCATTTCGTTCTTAAGGAATTAGGAGTAAGTACAGGAAGACTCGATAATTTAGTTAACGCATCCATAAGGGCTGGATCTTTTGGTGCAAAACTATCTGGCGCAGGAGGAGGAGATATCATGATTGCACTTACGTCAGAAAGTAATAGAAAATCTGTCGAGAAAGCAATCGAAGAAGCTGGAGGCGAGGTTATTAAAGTTGAGACAGGTATTGAAGGGGTTATATCTCATAACTAATTATGAAAGCAACCGCAATAGCACCATCAAACTTAGCGTTTATTAAATATTGGGGTAAAAAAAAGGGTCATGAAGAAGAACGATTGCCTGTTAATGGCAGTATTTCAATGAATCTGAGTAATCTTATTACAACAACAACCGTGGAGTTTAGTGATGATTATGGAGAAGACGTAATTTTGTACAACGGTGAGGAACCAAAACAAAGATCTTTACAAAGAGTTCTCAAACATCTCGATAGAATTAGACTCTTAAAAAAATTTCAGCAGAGAGCTCAAATAGTTTCCAAGAATAATTTCCCAGAAAGCACAGGCCTTTCATCGTCGGCATCAGGCTTTGCAGCTCTTTCACTTGCTGCATCTAAAGCTGCAAATCTTGATTTATCAGAAAAAGATTTATCAATTCTTGCTCGACAGGGATCAGGATCAGCGTGTCGATCTATTCCTGACGGATTTGTTGAATGGCTCAATGCTAATACGAGTGACGGATCATATGCAAAATCGATATTTCCGCATGATTATTGGAACATCGTTGATATTGTTGTAATAACAGGAAAGGAACAAAAAGATACACCAACATCTGAAGGAATGAAGAGAGCATATTCGA
>MFZX01000042.1 GCA_001788095.1 Candidatus Roizmanbacteria bacterium RIFCSPHIGHO2_12_FULL_37_23 | reverse complement strand
GCTTATGGGAGATACTTCTTATTTGCACAAGGTTTTAGATCAAGGAGGAGAAACTGCACGTGGGATTTCTGCTAAGAAAATTGAAGCTGTCCGCAACGTCGTTGGGCTTTCCAGGTTATAATACTTTCATATGTCTAAAGATTTTGATCCTCAAAAATTCGAGAAGAAATGGATAGAGAAATGGGAAGAGGAAAAAGTATATGCCGCTGGAAATCCCTCAAAAGAACGTAAGATGTATACTCTCGTGATGTTTCCATATCCCTCAGGTGCTGGATTACATACTGGCCATGCACGCGTATATACAGGCACCGATGTTTTAGCCCGATTTTACCGAATGAATGGATATCAAGTTTTGCACCCCATGGGTTGGGATGGTTTTGGTTTACCAGCTGAAAACGCAGCCATTAAAGAGAAAAAAAATCCTCGTGAAGTTACTGAGAGCAACATCGCAACGTTTAAAAGACAAATGAAAATGTTGGGTTTTTCGTATGATTGGGAGAAAGAAATAAATACGACCGATCCAGAATATTATGCAATTACGCAGTGGTTATTTATCCAGTTTTTTAAACACGGACTTTTATATAAAAAGGATACACCTGTATATTACTGTGATTTTTGTAAAACAGGTTTGGCCCAGGAAGAAGTAATGGCTGACGGAACGCATGAGCGATGTGGTAATGTGGTTACGAAAAAGAAACTTCCTCAATGGATTTTTAAGATCACTACATATGCAGAAAGCCTTTTACAGGGCCTTGAAGGACTTGATTGGCCAAACGGTATACTCGAAATGCAAAAAAATTGGATTGGGAGAAGGGAGGGTATTAATATAACCTACGACGTTGTTCAGATAGACGATCGTGGTCGTTGGGTGGCTCGCTCGGAAGGGTCTCCCAACGGAGCGGACCCCGACTCGAGTCGGGGGAGCACCGGCTGGGAAGGAGAGCGAGACAGGCCCCAACAACCAGTGGATACCATTACCTGCTTTACAACTCGACCAGATACGAACTTTGGGGCAACTTTTATAGTCATAGCTCCTGAGCATAAATTTGCACAGAAAATCCTTCAGAAAAAGATAAAAATTCAGGATGAGGCTCAATATCAGTCTATAGAGACTTACATAAAATCATCGTTACAAAAAACTGAGAGAGAACGACTATCAGAGGGAGGAAAAAAAACCGGCGTTTTCACTGGATTTTATGCAATCAATCACCTCAATAATCGCCTCATGCCAGTTTGGATCTCAGATTTTGTACTTGCGGATGTCGGAACAGCAGCAGTTGTAGGTGTTCCAGGCCACGACATGAGAGATTTTGAGTTCGCAAAAGCTCACAATATAGATATATTACGTGTAGTTGTGGGATCAGATCGTGATATAAGCCCAATCATCAGAAAAGAACAGATCCAGGAAGAGGAAGGCACCATGATAAATTCAGGTTTTCTTGATAATATGGATATTCACAAAGCCACAAAGGAGATAATGAACTATTTAGTACAAAAAGGATGGGGAGAAATGGTTATAACATATCATTTACGAGACTGGATATTTTCCCGCCAAAGGTATTGGGGAGAGCCAATCCCAATGGTTTTCTGTAAAAAATGTGCTGGTGATAAAATTTCATACTGGGACAAACATGAGGTCGAAACCTATGATCTACATGTTTCTGGAAGGGATCAAAGTACACGCACAATATATAAAAATAGTTCAGATTTAATAAAAGATATCAAAGAAACAATGTACGGTTGGTTTCCCTTATCTGATAAGGATTTACCGTTGAAGTTACCCGAAGTGCAAAGTTATGAACCAAATCAGTCAGGTGAGTCTCCTCTTGTACAAATGAGAGATTGGGTAAAAACATCTTGTCCGCATTGTGGTGGAGAAGCCAGAAGGGAAACTGATACCATGCCTAATTGGGCAGGGTCTTGCTGGTATTTTTTTGCCTTTGCAATGAACCAAGTCCCAAGTTCTAAATCTCAGACTTCAAGTTTAGATCAAATCTCACCGCCGGCTGGCGGTCTCAAATCTCAAATCTCAAATTCATCTTGGCTTCCAGTAGACTGGTATATCGGTGGAGCTGAACATGCAGTGCTTCATCTTTTGTACGCTCGATTCTGGATGCATGCGCTTCATGATATGAAATTAATCCCCTTTAGGGAGCCTTTCAGAGCCTTAAGGAATGTTGGCATGGTTCAAGCAGAAGACGGACGTAAAATGAGTAAATCGTGGGGAAACGTTATTAACCCTGACGACATTGTTGAAAAATTTGGCGCAGACACTCTAAGAGTCTATGAAATGTTCATGGCGCCGTTCTCATTAGAGGTTGCTTGGTCGACCCAAACCCTACGGGGGTCATCCCGTTTTATACAAAGAATTTGGCAGATATATAGTGATTCTGCTAAGATAGCAAAACCAGGTGAATCATATAATAAAAAGACTATCGCTGAGCTTCAAAAGGTAATTTTAAAGATAACAGTAGATACTCCTAACGTGAAATTTAATACATCGATTGCAGCGCTTATGGAGTTTTTAAACATCTGGGAAAAAAATGAAGAAAAACTTCCCAAAAACCATGCAAGAGACTTTTTAAAACTCCTTGCACCCTTTGCACCATTTATAACAGAGGAAATCTGGCAATCAATTTTCGATGAAACCACATCTATTCATACTTCTGCATGGCCAAAGGCAGATGCACAACTTATAACTCAAGAACAACTATATATACCAGTGCAGGTAAATGGGAAAGTGCGTGATATGATTATCGTGCATGAGAATGAAATTGATGAAAAAAGAGTTCTTGAAAAAGCTCTTAAATCAGAGAAAATTCAAAGGTGGATTAAAGATCAAAAATACAAAATAATTTATATTAAAGGTAAAATTTTGAATCTTGTAACTGCATAAATTCTCCCTTTTATGTTAGAATATATCCTACTTGGCCCGGTAGCTCAAGGGTAGAGCAGTGGCCTTTTAAGCCATTGGTTGTGGGTTCGAATCCCTCCCGGGTCACACAATGAAAACTGATATACATACTTTAGAAAACGGTCTTCAGGTTATCCTTGTTGATACTGAAGCGTTTCCTTCAGCAACAATACTCCTTCTTATGGGTGCGGGGTCACGCTATGAAACAAGAACAAATAACGGCATTGCTCATTTCTTTGAGCATATGGCATTTAAGGGGAGTAAAAAATATCCTAACTCATTTATGCTTTCTTCAATTATTGACGGGATTGGTGGTGAATTCAATGCGTTTACTGCAAAAGATTACACGGGATACTATGTTAAGGCTCCAACTAAGTATTTTGATACGGTCGTGAGTGTTATAGCTGACATGGTCCAATACCCACTTTTAAAAGAAAGTGAAATTGCGCGTGAAAAAGGTGTCATTATTCAAGAAATAAACATGTACGAAGATACACCACAGAGACAAGTCTTTAGACTTTACGAAAATCTTCTTTATCCTAATTCGCCTTTAGGGATGGATGTTATAGGGAGCTCAAAAACAGTATCACAATGTAAGAGAAGAAACTTTCTAGATTATATTGCCGATCTTTATTATCCTAACAATGCAGTACTGATTGTAGCAGGAGGGCTATCTAATAATATAAAGGATTACCTGCAACGTATTGAGGACAAGTTTGGTTCATGGAAAAAAGGTAATTCGAGAGATTTTGAAAAAGTATCTGAGACACAAAATAAGCCCCATACACTCCTGCGATATAAGAAATCTGAGCAAGCACATCTATGTATCGGATATAGGACTTTTTCACGTTTTGATCAAAGAAGATATGCTCTAGGAGTCTTATCCGCCATACTGGGTAAAGGTATGTCGTCTCGGCTCTTTAGAGAAGTTCGTGAGAAAAGAGGATTGGCCTATTCGATCGGAACCTATAACGAGCATTATCACGAAGTAGGAAATATGCTAACCTATGCCGGAGTTTCAACGGACGAGAACATTGTTCAACAAACAATTGAAGTAATACAAAAAGAATACAATAAAATCAAAAAAAACGGACCGCATGACGAAGAATTAAAACGAGCAAAAGAGCTTCTTAAAGGCAGACTGGTTCTCTCAATGGAAGACACCTATAATGTAGCTTCTTTTTACGGAAGACAATTATTATTAGAAAAAGAGATGCGATCACTCGATGCAATTATTTCCAAAATAGATGCTGTAAAAAAAGATGATGTTATTAATGTCGCGCAGGAAGTTTTTGATGATAAAAATCTAAATCTTGCAGTTGTCGGGCCGTTTAAGAATGATAAAACGCTCCTTAGATAAATCAAACTTGTATTATGAGCTTACTTGAGTGCATCTTCTCCAACAATAATGACGATATCTGCTGAAGTTGGTTGTGATTCTTCTTTTGGCAGAGAAAGAATTTCTGCGTTGAATTCCTGAGCTATATCTTTTGCAAGTGGAGAAAATTTTCCTGATACATCAACAACTATCGTTTTTTGATAGTCTCTTTTATTAGCAAAATCCTTGTCACCGATTTCTATCGTATCAAACTTCTCTAAAAGCAGTTGCTCTACTGTTGAGGTGGCTCCTGTTTTTGAAGTTCCGTTAAAAAGTACAATAACAGCTTTATTTGTATTGTTTGTTGATGGGGGAGTAACACTTCCTGTCGTTAGGGGTGAATTCGAAAACTGTAGATCGTCAATACGGGCTCCTTGTGCGGCAACTTGTCCAGCGTCTGTTTCTTGTACAGGCGCAAAAGATATAATTTTTCCAATAGAAGGTCGATAAAGAATGGCGATTTTACTGTTCTTATATATTAAAACCTTATCACCGTTTTCTGCATTACGAAAAAATTCTTGTTCAGCAAGTTTTGTTTTATCAGTCACAGTAGCGATTGTAGGGACTTCATCTTTAGGAAGCTCCATGAGCTTGGATACTGCGTCAATAGTATTTTCTGCATCTTTTTCAACTTTTTTCTGGGTAGATTGACTATATAAGTAATAAAAATATCCTGTTGTGCAAATGAGTACAATGAAAATTGTAAATATAAGTATATTTTTAAGGTTTACCAGTGAGCTCATAGTTTTTATAGGGATTTTAGCTGGCATGTTTGTTATATGTATTATCTCATTTAATTATAATCAATTTTACATCAAGTAGACTCTACATATTCGGTTCCTAAAATAATGAGAATATCACCTTCTGGTTTTGTTTCTTCATCAGGCATCTTTGAAATATCAGCGTTTAGAAGCTGCGAAAGCTGATCAATCACCTGCTCATTTTTACCATTCAAATCAATAATGAGATTTTTTGTGTAGTCATCTTTAGTGTTATCACGCATAACAATCTCAATATTAAGAGAAGTTTTATCCCGAATCTCTTTTTCTGCAATCTTTGTTAAAGAAGGGGTTTGTGTACCATTGTAAATGCTTATTTGAAGAGTTTCATTGGAAGTGCTTTGCCCTTTTGTCGGTGTTGGGGAAGAGGGCTTGGTTGGAGTTGGAGATAGATTATTTATACGGTCTTTGTTATCAGAAAGATTGGTTGTTTCTTTGGTGATACTATTTAATGCGAGTTTATTCTCATTAAGAGCTGTAGTTGCGAAATTAATAATTTTTTTCGTCGAAGGCCTGTAGAGAAGAACCTTTTTTGATTCAGGATAAACAATAAGCATATCGTTTAACTTTGCATCCTTATAAAAAGCTTTTCCTTGAACCCTCAGCATATCTAAGAGAATAATAATACGGGGATCTTCATCTGGAAGCTCAATTACTTTCGACAGTGATTTTTTGATATGTGTCCATGACGTATCAGCGCTCGTGTTTTTATATTTACTATAAAAGAAAGCACTACCAAAGAGCAGACTAAGAATAATCATAAGAAATATAAGTCTTCTTTGCTTATTTCTTAATTCCCTCAATGCATATACGTTGGTCTTGAAGATATTTTTTAAGTTTTTCAATGGTGTCTTTTTACTCATTGTATTACTATTATGTTATACTATTTTTTTATTCTTTCAATCATATTTATTGGAAGGGGGGTGAACACATGAAACGAATAATAATATTAGGTGTCCTTTTCTTCATAGGTTTACTTATCGTTTCGCCGGTTTCAGCTGAAGGTGAAAAAATAGTATGTATCGATCCAGGACATGGAGGAAATACTGGGGCATATAACGCAATGTACAATCTTTGGGAAGATGAAATTGTCCTAGACATTTCATATAGACTCAAAGCACTTCTTGAACCAGCTGGTTATCAGGTTGGTATGACGAGAACAGATAACACCAATAAATCTAACGGTGATAGATATAACTACTGTAATAGTATTAATGCGGATATCTTATTATCAGCACATATAAACGGTTCAAATAATCCTGATATAGATGGTTCAATGGCGCTCTATTTTGATGGGGATGATAAAATTTTGGCGCAGACAATATATAATGTCATGTACCCAACTCTTAGAGATGATCCGAGGGTTCAATGGGGATTTACAAACTTCGGACTTACTAAGTTTGCTTCAGGCGTACTCATAAAATCTAATATGCCTGCGGCATTGATGGAGCCTGTTCTTATGTCATATAACCCAGAAGCTTTGCTTTTGGTTGATATGTCTAATACTTCTCGAAGACAAATGATAACCCAGACTTATTTTGATGGAATAATAAATTATTTCGCAAATTATTCTGGAGGATCAGGTGGAAATCCTGGAAAAGGCAAGCCATAATGTGTGGTAACGTGTAAAAAAAACACCCTGTTGTATACAGGGTGTTTTTTTATGTAACATTTGTACCTTACCTTATCTAAAGTTCATGATACATAATAAACGCATCATCATAATGAACCTTTCTTGTCATATAGGTTTCACCAGTAGTGTCTTTTAAGCTTAATTGATGTACCCAGCCAGTATCATAATCTAACATTTTCCATTGATTATTGTACAGGGTCTGATTCCATGGTATATTTGAATACCAATATTGATTGTAATTTATAAAGTAGCTTGCATGTCCTGTGCTTGTTTGCGAAGTATTGCTTGGCATAAATGTCCACACGCTCGATTCCCAGTATGGGTTGTGATAAATTTCATTTAACCATATACATCCTTTGAAACTCCAAAATACATATGTATGATGCGGTTCATTTTCAGTATTCCATGCGTAGTATGGAGAACTTGCTGGTTCGCCACAATAGGATGATCCTGTTCCTTGATAAACATAATAGCTTTGATTACCGTATGCATGAAAACCACCATCACCCCATTCCCAGTAGCCGGGTGGGATAGGAGAATTACATACAACTTCTTTTATATAATTTTCACCCTGCTCTGGACAGCAGTAACCTGGTTCAACATAACTAGGATTCATAAAATGACATAACAACTGATCTCCAGATGTTGCAGTTGCATATGTATTGTTTACTCCAAAATTGAAGAAAATAACTGATACTGCAATACTAACTATATATAAGGTTATTTTAGATATCATTTTGTTATGAATAAATATTAAATGTTTCATCCTATTCAATCTGAAGTTCATAACACATAATAAACACATTCTTATTGTAGGTAATAATACATAATCATTGCATCATCATAATGAACCTTTCTTGTCATATTGGTCTCACCCGTGGTGTCGTGTAATCTTAATTGATGTACCCAGCCAGAATTATAATCTAACATTTTCCATTGATTGTTGTAGAGTGTTTGATTCCACGGAACATTTGTATACCAGTATTGATTGTGATTTATAGTATAACTTGCATGTTCTGTACTTGTTGCCGATGTGTTGCTTGGCATAAATGCCCACACGCTTGAGTCCCAGTAAGGATTGTTACCACCATTTAAATCAATACAACCTTTGAAATTCCAAAATACATATGTATGATGTGGTCCATCTTCTGTATTCCATGCATAATATGAAGGGAAACTAGGTCCACCACAAAATTCAGATCCTGTTCCCTCAGCTACATAATATCCTGATTCAGCATTCATCGCACGAAAACCACTACCTATTGGCCAATATCCAGGTGGGATATAAGAGTTACATATAGTCTCTTTTGAATAATTCAACTGATATGGACAGCACCAACCTTCAGGTACGGAATAGGGACCCCAACACAATAATTGATCGCCATTCATTGGTACTGGTGGTACTGCGTAAACATCTCTTAATTCAGTTGTATGTACCAATATAATGCCAATTACTGCAATAATACAGATGGTTAGTAAATGTTTGAATTTGTTTTTCATAGTCCAAGCGTGTTTGTGTAGCTTAGAATTTCACCAGCCGAGTTGTACCCAACCTGGATAAAGGGATGCATATCTCCAACATCTTCAAGCTTTTGTGTTTGATCCTCCCACCTGAAGAAAAAGTGTCCGTATGTAGTATCGTCCGTGTCTCCTGCAATGGAGTAGGTGAGCGTATTTAGATCTATGTCTGTTTGACTGTCAGCAAGAACTTTCGCCATATTTTTTAGCTGTTCCTTGTTATAGTTCACCATTTTTGTTAACTGACGTGGAGCTTCTCCTTGCTTTCGTAATCGTTCTCCATAATCAATTACCTTTTCAGTACGCGTATCAATTTCATAAGCATCAAGTCCGGACACATAAATCTCAGTTTTTACTTTCTGATTATATATAGTCACATTGGTAAAAGCATATGATAGGTCACTAGCGTTAAGTTTTGCACTCTGCGCAAACTCCGAGATGTTATTTCGTGCTACAGCCTGTTCAGACGTTGGACGTCTGATAAGTTCATCAATTGCACGACGTGTTTCGTCACGCAAAGCTTGCATTTTTTTTGCAGATTCTCCGGTAAAGTATTTATTACCTTGTTCATCTGTAGTAAGTTGACCATGCTCAGCTTCATATTTTGCTTTTTCTTCAAGATTTTCCCGAAGCTCTTTAATACGTTCCCTCTTTGCTTCAGGCGAAAGCTGGGCAGGGCTTGAATAAGTGATTTCCTGTGTTTCGGATTGAACTGGTTTCTGTGTAATAAAAAATGCTGTTGTTGTAACGAGCAACAGAATAAGAAATAAGGGATGCTTACCCTTAATTAGATTTATCATAATAAAATATGTAACTAATAATAGAAAGAATAGCCGTTACATGCAAAGTAGGACTGAAGTTAAAAATTCGCCCCATAGAAATAGAGACTTTATATACCTCAAAAAGAATATTGTCAAGTAGTATATTTTGAAATAAATGTGATACAATATTTTCGTGAAGAAGAAATATCCACTATTAGGCATCATAGTAATTGTTATAATTGTTCTTTTATTAATTTTTTGGTACAGACAGAAGCTCGAGGAAAAACGAATAGAAGAAGAAATTCAAAGAAATTATAAAGAAATGGGACCAGGTTGGCCTGATTTTATAAGACCATCACCTGCTGAGGAAGTCCCACTCAATGAAGCAGGAAACAGACCATAATATTACTAATTATAATCCCAATGTATTATGTCAAATGATGAAAGAATTAACCATGCAGATGATGAACGTAATTTTAGATTAACGAGACGTGGATTTGGAGTAGGACTACTTGGACTAGTTTTAAGCGCGAGCGCAACATATAGATATACTCGTGCACTTGGGAGATCCGATGAAGGTGTACCTACTGGACAAGGTGCTAGTGATGCACCTCCAACAGAAGCACAATCAGCAGTTGCAATAGCAACAACAGCGGGAACGGAATCTCCAGATCGAGATACCATAAGTTCTTTCCTGCAAAGAATTGGTAGACCTCCTGCTGAACATCATGAGTATATTGCTAAGCTAATGTCTCCAAATGGTCCTGGAGTAGAAGTTGATTTTTATCGAGTGGATGGGTTTGATGTGTATGTATACACAGATAGTGGAGGAAATAAACGAGTCGTTGAATTTGGTCCGTCAGCACGAAGGGGAGAGGGACCTGTTTCAGTTTCGGGAGGTGGTAATTTAACAACTGCTGAGATAGAAGCACGAGCAGAAAGTCTTGTCGGAATAGACTCAGGCTTATCATCTGATGAATTACATGGTTTCGCATACAAGGTTTCAAATAAAGGAAGCGATAGAACGTTTGTAAAATGGACCGATACGTCAGGAGAGAGTAGTCCTGATCCAATGGGAATGGGAAATGATCCATATGCTCAAGTAGGAATGACCACAGATGGAACGGTATTTAACTATACAAACTATCTAGCGATAGACGTAGAGTAATAAACTAAAAAGTGAACGGTTGTTCGACTCCATTACTGAACCACGCGCCGTGTTTCAGAAGCTGATCTAATGTTGCAGAGGCAGCACCTGATATAGAAAAGTCTGTAGCACTTTCTTCATTAGATCCGTATGATGTTTTGGTACTATCTCCTATGTCTCCTGTTACCCATGCTTGCCAATGATAATTTGCTCCTTGCGTTAATCCCGTTACTGTTACACCAAGGGGAATTTTGATTTTCGGATCGAGACGTGTCCAGCTTTCTGTTGCTCCTAAAGACAATGCCCATGTGTCATCAAAAAATGTCTCGTCTGTACGTCTTCCCCCTAAAATAACCAATCGATCATTATCTTCATCATAAGCCCCTCCAACTGATCGACGCTCTTCGGGAGTGTATTGAGATGCTGGTGTTATGTCTGTCCAAACTCCATCACCAGCACCTGGGAGAGTAAGTTCGTAAACATCATTATATTGATTCGTTCCATTATAACCGCCAAAAACGACCATTCGTGCTGTTCCATCACCTCTATCTGGATCATAAACTGCTACATGTCCTCGTCTTCCTGTAGGAGCACTACCAGTTGGGGATAGTGTTGTCCACGTGGGGTTTCCTGCTGCCGGAAGGGTTAGTTCGTAAACATCATTGTAATATGATACATCGTTAGTTCCTCCAAAAATAATCATACGATCTCTTCCCGGATCATAAATTGCTGTTCCTCCCCAGCGTATAGATGGAGGTGTTCCACTTGTGGTAGGCGTACTCCACGCAGGCGTTGTTCCATCGGGTAAAGACAAGAATTTAACATCCTGTAACTTTGTACCAGCCTGATCTTTGCCTCCAAAAATAACCATCCGATCATTAAGGTCATCATATGTCGACATTACACCCCACCGCGCAGTAGGAACAGTTCCTGAGGGATTTAAAAATGTCCACGCAGGTCTTGTAGTACTAACATCAAGAGATAATCCCCAACAGTCATTTAATACAGTTTGAATATTAAGTCCAAAGCACATGACGTACTGATTATTAATGGGATCATACACTTTTGCGGTAAGCTCTCGAACAAGCGGTGATTCGTCAGGAGTTATATTTTTCCATGCAAAAGTGCTGCTTGCTGTAGCTAATGTCCACACTTCATTAAGATGATATGCATATGCAGGGAGACCTCGTCCCGCTCCGCCAAACGAAACTACTTGATTATTTGTGGTGTCATAAACCAAGTCTGCAGAATCTCTGCTTCGTAAGTAATGGATATCTGCAACCTCTTTATACTCAAATAGTCCTGAAGTAGGAAGATCAAATGATATAACGGTATTGCTGTAATATGTCCCATCATATCCTCCAAAAAATAACGCTCTTGTATTAAGTGGATCATATACTCCCATTTGACTTCCATAACCACGTTCCTGGGGTCTATGATCTCCTTCTGTTGGACTTTTATCTGTCCATGTTCCTCCTCCTGCTTCAGGAAGAACAAGTTGCCATACATCTGATAAATAAGATCCATTATTTCCTCCAAAAATGATCATACGATCGTCTGTTCCACTGTAATCAGGTTGGATTACTGAAGAATGACCTTCTCTGATTCCGGCATCTCCGGTGGGAGATATTTGAGCCCATGCTTCACTTCCACTCGTAAGGTCAAGCGCCCATACTTCGTTAGTCGTCGCATTAATGTGGCCTCCGTACATAATCATTCTATTAGAATCAGCATCATATGCACATGAAGCTGCATCTCTTCCTGCTCCTGATGCAGAAGGAGTACTTGGAGTAAGGCCAATAACTTGTGTCCACGTAGGAGTTCCTGCCGCCGGAAGGGTTAATTCATACACTTCTTCAGTATCAACGTCAGCACCGTTATATCCTCCGTATACGATCATTCTATCATTGGTTGAATCGTATATAGCACAGGATTGAAGCTGTTGTCCGCTATCCGGAGGAGAACCATTCACCGAAGGTAGTGACCATGTTGGAGTGCCACCGCTTGGTAATGATAAAAAGTAAGCAGAAGATAAATATGTTGAACCATTCCATCCTCCATAAACAACAAGCCTATCATTTAAATCATCATATACACAGACGTGAGCTCTATTAGCTTGAGGAGGTGATCCTGATGTGGTAAGTTTTCTCCATTGAGAGCGTTGTCCTTCTTTCAAAGACAAAGCCCACGCATCGTTTGTATTTGCTTTTGAGGTATTTCCCTGAAAACCTCCCCACATAACTAGCTGGTCATTAAGATCATCATACACAACGCACGTTCCACGAACATCATCTGGGTCTTCACCATCATATTGGATTTCATCTCCTGTATGTGTTACAGAATCAGTAAAGCTGGTACTGGTATTTTGGATCTCAAGCTTCGGCGTAAGTTCATCACCTTTTGAAGGGGAACTTCCCCATAGATCAAAAAACAAATTAGTGCTGGCGCCGTTTGATGTTGATCCTCCTGTTGCAATTATTGTGGAATGATCGGTATCGTATTGAATTCCGGCGTTCATGGTATCAGGAAGTTCTACTGTCGAAAATGCAATACGATAATATGTTGAGCTTGCTTTTGTATAAGACACATATACTTCACTATCGGTGCCATTATATAAGGAAGAAGGATAACGTATAGTATGATCGTCATTAACATCACCTCTGTCAAGAATATATTCTGTCCAAGATCCTGAATACCGCTTATATAAAAGTTGATCACTACTACTATTGGTTCCAAGAAGCACATATACACCACCAGAGGTGCTTAAAGAGATGTCGTCGTATGTAGTTGATGAGGGGTCATACGTAGATGTGTTGACATTAAATCCTGCGTTACGAACTATCACATCAACATCCTCATCCGCATCTTTATATGCCACTACCACGCAGCCATCGACAGAATCAGAAATATTACAGTTAGATGATGAATCAACGCTAACTGAAAGTTCATATTCTTCTCCTGCTGTTGCAGATATGGTCGCATCTTCTGATCCTGTTGACCATGTGCTCCATTTTGAATTAGCAGCGTCCCATGTTGCATAAGCATAATTTAAAGTATTTGCTGAAATGTTGGTATAGTAGACCATGAAAGCGAGATCATATGTGTTGGTTCCTGTTGCATCAGGCATTTGAACAATGGTAGCAAACGAATTACTGTTGATATCTCCCGCAATACTATCAGTCAACGGACCAGTAGCAGTATTAGCATCATTTGCACCGATCCAATCAGTAGTAGAAGTGCATGCACCACCAGCTTTACATCTAGTAAAACGAACATTTTCACTTGTTGTGCGATCATAGTTGTATACAATGGCTGGGCGATTGTTTTGACTGTCGATGACAATGGAAGGATATGGTTCAACTGAGCTTACTGTCGCTCCTAGAATTTCTACAGGTGAACTTATTGTCCAACCACTACTTGGAACTCTATTTTTGTTATCCAATGAAATAGATATTTTCTTATAAATCACAGATTCCTGTGTAGATGCATATACAATGTGCAGATTTCCTGATGAGTCAATATCCAAATCTACAGACGTTGAAGCAGTATCAATAGCGGTTTGGTATTGTTGCCACATAGTCTCATCATGGCTTAAATACGAAATATATGCGTCTGAATTGTTATCAACATAGATTGTATAAAGATTAGCATAGGTATCTCGAACGATTTTTCTTTGATTACTGTAACCGGTAGAGTAAGCTACACCTTGCTGATAGATAGTTTGTGGCTGACTTATTGCTGTATATGTAGGACAGGCAGAAAACGTCCAGTTAGTGTCGTTGTGAGTGCCATCTGTACTGCTATATGCGGTAATATTTGCGCTTCCGCCCTGATAATCCACATCAACATCATTAATATCAAAGGTTCCACCACCATTCCAAGACCGTTGCGTGGTATCTGTTGATCGAATTTGTATATCATTATTTTGTCCACATGTGTCTCCGTTTCCTTGAAATGTAACTGTTCCTGAATTAGATAGCGTTCCGCCAAGTTTGAGATCACCTGTTGAAATATTAGTCCATTTTGTTCCTGATGCCACTGAAATAGCAGTCGTACCTTCTGAGCGAACATTGAGAGCCCCTTGTACCAATTCACCATCTGTGATGGTAATGGTTGTTGTAACACGAAGATGTGTAGAGGATAAGGTAACGTTGTCATTTGCATCTGCTGCATCAGTTTTATTAAGAATAAGATTGGCAAAGTTTTCATTGGTACACGCGTCATAATCAGCGCATCCGGAATCAAGCGTTGTTGAAGTTGTCCCGTCAAGAGTTACTGTTCCTGTACTTTCATTAAATATGCCGTCATTTGTCCAGTTACCAGCCACAGTTATATTTTGTGCATTGGAATCAAATGTTCCAGTAGTATTTGAAATATTTCCGTCAACATCCAAAGTATTCGTAATAAGTTGCAAAGTCCCGGCACCTGAATGGGTCAGATTATTAAACAACTTCCCTGTACCTGTTCCTCCGGAATTAAGTGTTTGTGTGCTAGAACTTTTATTAAAATAAACCGTTCCGGTACTTGGTGTAAAAGTATCACTATTACTCCAATTACCACCGACTGTAATATCACATACTGAATTCCAACAAGTCGAATTTGGTGTAAAAGTACCACCAGTAATCGTGACTGAACCGTTTGATAAAAATCTCTGATAATCAACTCCAAAAGTAGTTGGTCCACCACCATCATTAATAACTAAATTATTAAATGCTGGATCTGAACGAATAGTTTTTGTGCCGGAAGTTGCATCAAGCGTAATATTTGCTGATGACCTGGTAGTTAAATTAGCTACGTTCGTATAATTTCCATTGACATTTATCCCAAAATTGCTTGATGATGCATCAAGACTGCCTGTGCTTACCGTTAAATTTCCATTGACATCAAGTCCATCTGACAGCGTATATGTTCCTTCTGTTGGATGTGTCCCGTTATACAGTTCTGATACTTCCGTTGATGACAAAATCCGTTTATATACCCTTGCCTCGTCAAGAGAGCCGGTCATCCTTTGTTGACTGCTGTCTCTACTTCCTAAGGTAAAAGAAGCTCCATTCAGAGTCGTTCCATTTAAAGTGCCGCCTCCAGTAGTGTCAGTTAAAGTTGCACTTGTACCATCAAAATACAATGCTACTTTAGTCGCATCATGTGTTCCCGTTCCATCATACGTAAAAACTACATGATGCCAATTACCACCACAGTAATAATCAGAAGTAGGGGCGCTGCTATCAACGGGCGATGTGACTTCAATTTTATTTCCTGAATAAACGCTTGCAAGTTGAAAGAATAATCTATCACAAGTACCTCCAGTTTGAACATTCCATCCTCGATTATTTGCCGTTGTATCCTGTTTAGCGATTATGGACATCGCGGCAACATTTGTGGTTTTATACCAAAAAGAAACTGTAAAAGAATCCCCTTGATCAAAATCTACAGCTGATATATTGCCCATATTTACGTCATGTGTAGCATCTACACTAATCCCGCCTGGATTTGCACCATAATATGTTGAATTTTGGATGCCCGTTGTCCACGTTGATCCAGATGTGGCCGATCCGTTATTACCTTCACCTGACAGATCTGTTGAAACAGTACCAGTCCCTTCATCCAACTTATGATATGCCATTAGTTTATTATTGATGCGTACGTTACAAAAACTTTGACCACCAGAGGTAATGGTGTCAGTGTCAGCAGTACTTCGAAATACTACTGTACCGGCATTGCAAGAAAAAGTTCCCGCATTATTCCAGGTACCATCAACGTATACGGTATTACCAGTGATATCAAATGTGGCACCACTCACACTATGAAAATTTTCTGTCGTCACGTTTGATGAATTGCCAGTCCCCGGTTGATAAGTATCGCTACCGTTAAGATAGAGCTTTTCATCGGAATAGGCGCCGCTGGTATCAACGTTAAGGTCATCGTTTGAGTCAACTTCGAAAAATATATCCGCGTCGCCGGAGACACTATTATCGTATTGCGATAGATTGGTATTGGAGACAGTCACGCCGGTATCGTCACTTCCTATCGTCAGATGCCGCTGGAATAATTTTACACCAGTTATATTACCGCTACCATCATATTTAGTTACGGCATTAGCTCGTTCGTTTGCAGTTGACTCACTGTTTATAAAAACGGTTACCACCTGACCGCTTGCGGGCGCCTGAATGCCGGTTATCTGCCAGGAGCCGTCGACTGTGCCATCTACAGTTGTTTGCACCACACCGTCATAGGCGACTTTTATTTCTTCCGCGCCGCTGTCGGTGCAATCGGTTATTTCATCATACTGGTCACAAGTGCCGGTAATATTGATCGGATTGGGGGCATTCCAAGCAAACATATATGGTTCAGCTAAGGGGGAATTAAACGCATCCGGGGAGGCATCGGTTTCAAAATTGCTTTGATTAGTAGTTTGAGAAAATGAATTACTGCTTCCTGTCCAAAGCAGAGATTCCGGCCGCATCGCTGAAGTTACATCATTAACCGCAGTCAGCATAATATCATCATCGATCAAACTGGGGACGAGTTGGATATTGGAAATGTCATCCGCCCAGCCAACAGTGGTATAGTCACACGGCCCACTGGAGCCTTCGGCATTATCAAGGTCGGTAATCGCCTGATTGCTGCTTTCCGGACAAACATAATCATCAGTGGCTTTTCTATATACTAAGAAACTTATCTGTGTTGCGTTAGCGTCGGCAAAAGCGATCAGCGCCTCGCTGGAGCTTTTCTCCCAGACGATCCCAAATGAATGAGCCGCAAAGGTTTCAATACCGGCCTCTTGTTCGGTGTCGATTAAATCCGCCGCGGTCGTCCAGTTGGAGCCATTCCACATATCAATTTCAAAATCGTTTGACGTCTGCGAATCCTGCATACCAAGGATAATGTAGTTTGAAGATGGATCGCCTTCCAATATCAGCCAACGACCGGAATTGTCGGTATCAGTCACTTCAGCAGGACTACCCCAGCTTCCTGAAGTATAGGTAGCCCCGTAAATTTTTGAACCGGTAACTTCAGTGGAATCATAGGCAATCAGTCCCTCCCCGGAGGTCGATTCATAGGCAACATCAAAATGTTTGGTTGCTGGTGATTGCATAGTATTGTTGGCAATAAGTGCCCCGTTTTGAAACACATTATTGGTCCCATCCCATTCGTAAGCATATAAGTCTTTATTGGTGGTATCGCCGGAAAAAGCTAGAAGGATATTATTACTACCAGGACGTTCTTTCAGTTCCACCCACAGCGTGGTTATATTAGCCGCTCCAGATATGCCGGAAAAATCAAGCGTTTGGTCGCTGGAACTCCAACTTGAGCCATTCCAGACGCGGTATTTTAATGTCATATTAGCAGTGCTGGTATCTTCAAAAACGACAATTGCCTCACCGGATGATTGCTCGTAGGCGATATCATAGCCCCTGTAGACATCATTGGTAGTACCGATGCCTGTAGTAAAATCGCCATTGGCGGGCGCATTGGTGCCATTGATCCAGCTTCCGCTTGAATAAACTTGAATATCAAGATGTCCGGCATCAGACAAAGCTCCATAGATTCTTTCCGTTGAAGACGTGGTTGTGTTTGATTTTAACACCACATAATTTTCCTCACCATGGCTAGCTTCTTGAGTCTGCAGACTAGCTTCGTTTCCCAAGTCAGACCCGCTCCAATCCCTATAATGGGGTGGCTGGCTGTTGGCGCCATCTTCAGCATAGACCAACATACCATTTGAAGCATCTACAGCAATCTGCCATAGACGTACTTCTTCAAATACGATGTGTGCATTGCTGAGTTTATTTGTTGTGATGATCGAGTCAACAAGATCAAAAAAGTCATTTTCACTTTCTATTTCATCCCTTGGACCTTCATCAATTTTTGCAGATTCTGTAGCTTCATGAGTTATGTCTGTGTTTGCTGAATCCGATGATTCGATAGAATTCAAATTTTCATCATTTTCAACTAAAGGGATTGTGTCTGAAGATTCAGAGGCGGTATTTGAAGGCACATTGTAGTCGACTTCATTCATTGTAACTGAGTCAAGTTCCTGAGTATTTATATCTAAAACGTCTAGAGGATTTTCTTCTTGAATTTGTGTGTCAAAAAATTGAAGCGGTCCAAGGAGATAAAACTCAGGGGATATTGATGGAGCTTTATATTTATATCCAAGAGTGATGACATCTCCTTTTTTAATACTTACATTCCAGAGTACTGATTGGTGTGTCGCTGTTGAGGCAGAAAGTACACGTCCGTTTCCACTATCTGCGAGATATACTTCTGGATCAGCCATTCCTTTATATCCATTATTGCCATCTGCATTATTAGGTTTTACTGAAAAATGTAAGTGTGGCCCTGTACTAATACCCGTATTTCCTGATAAAGCGATTTCTTGATTTTGTTCTACTATATCTCCTTCTTTAACAAGGATAGTACTTAAATGTCCGTAATGAGTTTCACCCCACTTATGCTCAACAACAACAGTGTTGCCATATATTCCCAGACCAGCTTTCGTCACTGTTCCGGTATCTACAGACAGTATAGGGGTACCTTCGGGAATCTCATAATCGATACCATTATGCCCCTTAAGTCCGAAATTGAGAATTCGTTCTACTAAGCTTTGATCATCGTACGTTTCACCAAATCCAAGACTTACCGGATATGATCCTTGAAATGGATAGGAAACTTCGTAAGAAGGAGTACTCTCATCATTTTCATAGGTTTTATTATCGAATTTAATGAGCTCAGAATAAGGATTTTCTTCAAAAGGTGAAACATCAAATTCCTTTGGAACAAATTCTTTGATAGTCCCTGTGAAATCTTCATAAGCAGTAATACTGAATTCTACTTTATATGTTTCAGGAGGAAAAATTCTTGTTTGAGCAATACGTTCAACATCAAACGGCACATAATCTCGTACTTCAAAACCGTCTGAAATAGTGTATGATCCCTCACTTGTTTCAGCTGAAAGTACCATAAGATATTTGCCTGCATTACCTACGGTATATTGAGCGCTATAGTCAGGTTCTTCAACATAAGATTTCAGCTCGCACGAAGGGGTTGTTAAAATACTTTGATCAATGGTTGAGAGTGTTGTTTTATTTCCATCAGGATCAAAGATATCCAGATTTACTTTGGCATCGCAAACCATTACGCCCAAGTTATCGAGAACAGCTATAGAAAACTTTGCAGTCTGGTTTGGTAGATATATTGATTTATTTGTGTTAATAGCGAGTACACCCCATGTGAAATCTTGTTCAAAAGTGTGGTTTTGAGAATCGGTAATTTTCAAGGTGTATTTCCCCGGCTTGAGTCCTAATGGGGGAGTAACATTGAGTTGAGTTAGGTCGTCTGTGTGTTCTTCGGATACTTGAGGTGTAAAGGTTTTACCCTTGTCATCTATAATTTGAACAAAGAATGATACAGACAGATCTTTTTCAACAATAACTTCTAGTTGTTCATTTGAATGAAATGATTTTTTGAGAAGTCTGTGTACTTTTGTTATTTTTTGTGTTTTTGGAACGGGTATGTCTTCAAGCATAGGATACGAAGAAGGAAATAAAATATCAGTGGTTGGTTCCACCGCTGTAGAATCTGGATCAGATATGTTGAACGTAGGTTTGGGAGATAAAGAAGGGGATACTAAAGTTGGTTCAGTTGAAGGAGAAAGTACTACTGATTGAGTTGGTGATGCTACAGGCGTAGGTGAAGTTGATGTTCCTTGTATTTCGGCAGAGCTAGTACTTTCTTGAGCTATAGCCAAGCTCCAAAAAGGACCATATAAAAAGTTCACCACAAAAATCAAATAATATATCGCAATGGTATGAAAAGCCTTTTTATGCAAGGGGAATTTTAAGTGTCTCATTTAGAATGCAGCTTTATAATTTAAGGTAATATCACCTACACGGACATAACATCCGTTATCTGAACCCGCAGTACAGTTCGAAGCATCTCTCAAACTTGATAATTTTAAGAAAAACACTGCGGTTTCTCCTGCAGCATCCCAATCAGGAGCTGTGGCATCGACTAAAACAGAATCATCTATGGTTATTACTTCCCAGTCTGCAGCAGGTGCAGATACATTGGTAAGGGATTGTGTCACTATCTGGGCAGGAGTGTCTGTCATATTGTAGATATAAACATCGAGTTTATTTTTTGTATTATCAGTCCATTCAGTTGCGAAGTTGATTTGAAGTGCGTTTGACGATTGCCAGGAAACGAAATTTGAAGGCAAAGTAACTTTTACAGCAACTGTATAATCTTGCAGTGGTGAGACTGTTGTAGAAGTCCAATCATAATAATTCATCCACCCAAGATCAGCGTCTCTTGTAATATCAGATGTCATATTACCTGTGGTTGTTGCTGAATTTGAAGCAGTGAGTGTAGCTCCCGGATATTCAGCAGAAATTAATTGTGTTATAAGAGGTTGTGTTACTCCGTTATATAAAGCATTTGTTGCCGATGTTGCAGCTGCAATATCTAAAGTAAATCCGTTTGTTGTGCTCCCTATGGTAAGTTCATTATTTGCAGACCTGAAAACTGAAACAGGAGACGTTGTTCCAAACGTCATTCCAGAAGCAGCATCTCCATCATCAGATTCCAATAAAACCGAATACGTTCCTGCATCTGCTATAGTTAAACCCCTGTCCCATCCGGAATCAATATTTAAAGCATATTCATTAGCATTTCCTCCAGTAATTTGTTCCACCCAAATACCATATTGATTTTCATCAGTTGTCGAGGCTGTTCCTGCTGTAACTTGCAGACCAGAGATGGTGTCATTATTGTCACCTGAATCCGTAATAGTAATATGTGCCCCAGCATTTGTTTCACCAGAACCGCCTGTTGCTGCGTAGAAATCTATACTCAGACCATCAACAGTGCTTGTTATTGTTCCCTGACCTGTATTAGTTATGTCAACCAAATCAACACCTGGCGCTGCTGCTGCTACGATGCGAAATTGTGTATCTGCATCAGTTGAGATTACCGCATCACCTGTTCCTCCTGCTGTAATAGTTAGATCCTCATTTGAAGCAGATGTGATATCCGGTGAAGCACCTGAAAATGTAAGTCCAGTAGAACCTATTGTTTTATTGGTTAAAGTATCACTTGTAGCTCTTCCAACATATGTATCTGTACCTTGAAAGGTAAGTGTGGCTCCATCCGGCACTTTAATAACTCCTGTTGTGTCTGCTAAGGCATTTTCATCCTGTACAGTAAGTCCGGCAACAGTTTTCGCGTTTAAAGCATAGGGAACTGATGTGAACTGAACTCGAGGTTTCATTTCTCCGTCAGCATTGAAGTTTACCCCAACATACAACTCATCACTGTTAAAATCGACGGCTGACAAATCTTGGTTGAGAGAATTAATTCTGATTCTAAATACACCGTCATTCACATAAATGCGATTTGTTACCGTATCTGAGCCTGCCCATGCTTGTCGAGTAGGTGAAATTGTTATGACGTTTGACGTGGTATTGACAGATTCAACTATTACCTGTTCTTCTTTTGTGACATTTGTGAGGATCTGGCCTACTTTAATAGTACTTTCGTTGGTATCTGAAGAATAGGTAAGCGATTCACCTCCAGCGCCTGGAGCAGAGGCCATTGTGGATGAAAAAAGTGAAGCTGTTGTCCATGTTTCAGTGAAAAGCGTCGAATCACCAGATTGAGGCCCATCATAAATTTTAATTTCAAAGCTATAAACATTATCCGCAACATTAGTTCCATCCGAATTAACAACTTTTCCTTGAAAATTAATAATTTCATCAATGCCCGCTGCGGCGAAAGCGGGTGATTGGAAATGTGAGATTTGAGAAAGGAAAATAGAGAATAGAAAACACAGTGAGGTGAAAATGGTAAAAATCCTTCTTATTATCATTGGTTATGTATACAATCATAATAAAACAAATTTTGAGGCTTTGTCAAGCCTTAAATTGATTTGAGGCTATTTAGTTTGGGGCTTTACAAATGACTATATCTTAATATATATTAAATATATCAGAAGGTACCAGAAGCTATCACAGTTAGTGTATCAGCATAATCATCTGCCGCAGGCGTAGTGTTAGATGCTTTAGTTTTTAGAGTAAAGGAACCACGTCCTGCAGTAATAGGACTGCTAGATGTTGAGTATAGTTCGCGGACTGTTGTATCAACGATTCCTACATTTTCTGAAGCCCCGTCATACGGTGAAACAGCAGCAAGTGGGCCACCACTTGATTGAGCTACAGTAGAGCTTTGAATACCAAAACCTTCGTTTTGACCTGTTAAATCTGCTGTTAATGAAGATATGGTGTAGTTGTGAACAGAACTTTTTAGACCAGTATTAACATCGCTTATATAAATATATCCTCCAGCCTCGGCGTTTGTATCAATATCGATCCATACCTTGTTCGTAGCTGTGCTTATTGAACCAACCGTTAGATCACCAAATGCCACAGAATAAGGTGAAGCTGTTTCAGTGTCTGATGATGATACATCTATGTCGAACGTGAGAGATACGCTCACTGTAGCTGCTGAAGCTTCTGGTCCAAGTGGACTCTCAGTGTAATTTCCCTGACGTGATTTTACTTTCACTTTATATGTTGTATTTGCTGTAAGGCCAGTTACAAACTCTCCTGAAGCCCCACCCCAATTTGTATATGTTTGAAAATCTTCTATTCCGAGCGTAGCACCTACAGTATTATCACTTTGTACCCATTCGGTGGTTACCCAGTTATCATCACTTATTGCTATAGCATAGGTTGTATCAGTAGGAGCTGTGTCGTCTTGATTTATGGTAATTTTGAGCTTGTTATACCAGCTAGCTGAGTTTACAAAAGTTGGAGCTGGTGGGACATGAGATTGTTGTACAAATGCGAGTCCTGAGTTGAGCGAATAGTTTGTCGAGCTGCCTTGAGCTGCATCTTCTCCTAAAATTGATTCGATAGAGTAATTGGTACTTGAACTAGAATCTCCTCCTCCACCAAATTCGAAACTTCTCAGTATGTAGTTGGTTGATGTAGGGAGCGTTAAGAATACACCGAACTGTAGAGTTAATATAACTGACGTTAATTTTTTAAATATGTTTTTTGTGGACGTTTTTTTCATGACGATTTAAATTTAACTGACGTTAAGATTCCATAATATTCATTATCAAATTTTTCCATCTTATCAAACGGACTTGCTTGAATACTTAAAACAAAAAGCTTATTTCCAGAATAAGAAAATGCTATTTTTTCTGACTCCTGTGAAATCTTCGAGAAAATGATAAATTCACGATCGTTTATTATCTTTTTACTTTCTTTATATTCCTTATTTCTTTCACGTCGCAATCGAATTCCAGGTTCTTCATCTATTGAGCTCAATACTTTCTCATCAACATAGACAACTATTGTTGTTTTCGGATTTCCTGTTACGATGTGGCGAAAACATTTTCTATCTGTACGTTCGTTGATTATATTGTATGGAATAGCTAAACTAAAACAATCATCCACATCTAATTCAGTAATTTCAGGCTTTCCCTTCTTCAGATTTTCTTCATCTTCTTGAACAAATCTCCAGGTATCGTCTGATTCTTTCTGTCCTTTAATAAATTCTTGAGACCTTTCAGAAAGCTTTGTTCCCTGTAATTTCTTGCCTTGCAAATAACTTTGAATCTTGCCTCGAAAAATAAAACCAAGAGTCGTACATATAAGAAGCACCAAAAGCAAAATGAAAATTATCTTTTTGACCACTTTCTTTTACTATATGCAAAAGTTAGGCCGGATGCAACTATTAGAATAAAAATAACAATAGGATGTATGTGGATATATGAGTCTTGAAATGTAAACCGAGTTTTTTTCAGAGAATCATTTCCTTTTACAGTAAGGGTATCTATTGAAATAGGGAGAGCTCTAAGAGTTTTATTCATGGTTATAGTGAGCCGTCGTTTAGATGAAGGTAATACATAAAAAGAAGAAGTATTAATAACTCCTTTATAAATAACCCTTCCCAATATGTCTCGTATTTCAACAGTGCCTCTTGGAACAAGGTGTATGTTCCCTTCGTTTTGGAACATTAGGCTGATTTTATCTGTATAAAAAAAGTGAACAATTCGTGAAGGCCAATCTACTTCTTTGAGTGATAAATTAAACTGCTCGCCGCCGCGTTTTCTGAGTAGTATAAGCGAAGCAATTGATGGACGAACCTTTGTGTTTTGTGCAGTATCTTTGTCAGACGTGATGCGCCCGATAATACCGGCATAATGACCACCAGGGGATAAATCCAGTCTATTTTTTACAGTAACGGGAACAACTTCCTTTTCACCAGGCGCAACTCTTATAGAATCAACTGGCACAGAGATATACGAAACGAGCGAATATTCGTAACTCGTTGTATCATCCCCGATAAATTGCACAAGACCAGTTTCATCCTTGTGCCTAAAATTGAGCGTAAAAAGCTCTATTATTACAGATTCTTTATTATTATTTTGGAATCCAAACTCAAATGTTTCTTCCTGTTCATCTTCTTCAAGATCAATTTCTATAAACGCAGGATCCACAGTGATTCCTTGTTTTGCTTCATTTGCTTGAGCACCCGTAGTTTTGAGTATAAAGAGACAACAGAGAGTAGAAATTACTAAAACTCGTTTCATACAATGTATTGTACCTATTTATTCTTCTTCTGTCTGAGGTTTCGTAGACTTGAGGAAAGCGTTGCGCGGATTCCGATCAGAGCAAATAAACCTATTGCAAATGAAATAAGCAGGATTTTCCAAGGCACTATCCAAAACGACACTTGTGCTTCAAGGGGCACATCACGCTCACCATTATCATATACCATCAGGAGATTTGCAGTATATTTGCCGATACGGAATTTGTTCCCTTTTGCGAGATCCCATGACGTCTCATACACCGTATTCCCGTCTTTATCAGTTATCTCTTTACCCTTTTCATCAACCTTTGGTATCCGTAC
>MFZX01000041.1 GCA_001788095.1 Candidatus Roizmanbacteria bacterium RIFCSPHIGHO2_12_FULL_37_23 | reverse complement strand
TCCTTGCTTCTCCCCACTCCCAAGATTGCAGGGGATGTGACGAAGCACGATTAAACTCTTCTTTATCAAATTCCCACTCTAAAATTTTTACCTCCATATTCGCATATTCATTTTGTACTTCACACACGTCGTGTATGAAGTACAAGTTTTAAAATGTTTTAATATACGTGTCTTCCCCGTTATCATTCTTATCGATAAACCGAGAGACTTGACTATACATTCTTCGCCCAAACATGAACCTTCTTTGTGCGTGTGTCAAATATAATTTTTTCTCTGCCCGTGTAATTCCAACATATAGTAATCGCCTCTCCTCTTCTAACTCATGAAGATCATACAAAGATCTTGAGTGAGGAAGAAGACCTTCTTCAACACCAATAATAAACACATAAGGAAATTCTAGTCCTTTAGCTTGGTGTAATGTCATCATGCGCACACCATTTTTATTTTTTTTAGATTTTTCACTCTCAGAATATTCTGATTCAACGAGTGCAACCTGTTGAAGAAATTCATGTACATTTGGAAAACGCACCGCAACAGACCGTAGTTCTTTGATGTTCTCCAGACGAGCAAAATCTTGAGGGTCGTTCTCGTCATATAAAAGAAAATACCCAGTAGAATCAAGTGTCATCTTGATCAACTCATCGGTGGTGTATTGATCTTTTTCATTTTTTATTTCTTTAAA
Source organism: Candidatus Roizmanbacteria bacterium RIFCSPHIGHO2_12_FULL_37_23 (assembly GCA_001788095.1). Taxonomy (GTDB): domain Bacteria; phylum Patescibacteriota; class Microgenomatia; order UBA1406; family HO2-37-13b; genus 2-12-FULL-37-7b. The sequence goes on along the minus strand of MFZX01000041.1, from coordinate 14,361 downwards.
AAAAACCTTAAACTGTTCGAATCGTTTTTTTCCAATTTTATGTACTCTTTCTAAAGAAATTTCATCACTAGGATTTACAATGAGTCGAATATACGATAGTAGATCTTTTATCTCTTTTCTCTCATAAAATCGTGTTCCTCCAATAAGCACATACGGTATTCCATAATGTAGAAAAACCTCTTCGATCGCTCGTGACTGAGCATTGATCCTATACAATACGGCAACTTCACTAAGTTTCGCCTTCTGCATGAGTCTCGTAATTTCTTCGGCGACAAATACGCCTTCAGCTTCTTCATTCTCTAGTTCCTGTATGAGCACATCATCTCCTTGGTCATTTTTTGTAAATAATTCAAGAATTGGATGTGTCTCGTTGTGATTAATTATGTTATATGCAAAATCTAAAACATTCTGCGTCGATCGGTAATTTTCTTGAAGATAGAAAACTTTCGCTCCCTTAAAATCTCTCTGAAAACGCTCGAGATTTTTAATATCGGCACCTCTCCATGAATAAATACTTTGGGAAAAATCTCCAACAACAGTTATGTTGTTGTTTCCTCTAGCTAAATAGCGTGCAAGCATATATTGTCCAGCATTTGTGTCTTGAAACTCATCAACCAGGATATATCTAAACATATCATTGTATTTTTTAAGAACGCTTGGGTTATCACGAAAAAGAGCAACACCCTTAAAAATGAGATCGTCGAAATCAACAGCATTATTTTTCTCTAACCTTTTTTGATATTCAAGATAAATCTTTGCGATTATTTCGTCTTGTTGCGTATCGCTAAACTTTATATATTCACTTGGTTCAATAAGGTTATCCTTTGCAGATGAAATCTTGTGTTTAACATAGCTTGGTGTTATTTTTTTTGGAGAATTAACATCTTTGATAATATTTTTAAGCAGACTCTCTGTATCATCTTCATCATAAATTAAAAAGTTTGAATTAAGACCTACGTGTCTCCCATATCTCCTGAGTGCAGCGGCACAAAATGAGTGAAAAGTGCCTATAAAACCAAGGGTAAAACCGACTCTTTTTGTCATTTCTCCTGCTGCTTTATTAGTAAAAGTCATCATTATAATATGAGAAGGATCAATTCCTTTATCTTTAATCAGATACAAGACCTTCATAGTAAGTACTCGCGTTTTTCCTGAACCCGCACCCGCAAGAATAATAGAAGGGCCTTCTGCGTGTCTCACTGCCTCGGCTTGTTGTTCATTAAGATTGTCAAATATGTTAGAATGCATACGTATACTATAGCATACATGAAATTCGTCATAGGTAACTGGAAAGCAAATAAAAATACTAAGGAAGTAAGCCGATGGGCTGATGATTTTCTAAAACTCGATCTCTCGATTTTTCAAGATAAAATTACACTCGTCATTTGTCCACCCTTTCCCTTCATTTCTATTCTGAAAGAAAGATTTAATAAATTTTCTTTCGTAAAGATTGGTGCACAGGATATCTCACCATACGAACCTGGAACACATACGGGCGAAGTAACAGCTTACTCACTTAATGGCCTTATTGATTTTGCAATTATTGGCCATAGTGAGCGACGATCACAAAACAATGAAAGCGAAGAGACAATTTTTAAAAAATTTGAAATGGCTCGATTGCACAATATAGAACCAATACTTTGCATCAGGAATGCTCAAGATAGTTATCCGGAAACCATACAGTTTCTAATGTATGAGCCTCCAGAAGCAATTAGTACTGGAACAGGACGCGGAAATACTACGTCTCTTAAAGATGTTCTTGAAATGAAAAAAATGCTCCATATTCCCTCCCATATTAAGTATATTTATGGTGGTTCTGTAAATCCAGACAACGCTGAAGCTTTTCTAAAAAATGACGAGATAGATGGTGTACTACCGGGAGGAGCATCATTAGACCCTCAACAATTTTATCAAATCGCGACGAGCGCGCTGTAGATTAAATCACACTTCATATAACAAAGGCTACAAGAATTAGAAGAATTGATCCTGCAGCAATAATTGCAATATTTTGCCACATGCCTGATTTCGGTAGTTGCGAAGGTGGTGTTACAGTCGGCGACCCACTTATAGATTTAGTTACTGTCGTAGTTGCTGTTTTTGTTGGGGAGACTGAAACTGATAATGTCGGCGATATTATTCTTACTTGATTTTCCTCATCATCTGACGGTGTTGTAAAACTTGTTGGAAAGGCGGTTGGTATTAATGAGGGTTGTTGAGCTTTTTTTTCACCATTTGTTGGTGATAATTTTTCAGGAATGTTCGTAGGTAATGGCGCACCAACGTCGCTAAACTTTTCCTGAGGAAGTACAAATCGATAATATAAAAAGCCACCAAGACCGATAATGCCAAATATCCCTAAGAGTGCCAAAAACCATATGAGTCTCTTCTTAATAATCTCTCTTTGTGAAAGTTGTTTCTCTGTAGGTGGTAGAGGTAAGTTCGTACTAAGAACTTTAGATTCAGTTGCTTTTTGTCCTTCTTTGAAATCAGGAATTTTTACTTTTTCAGCTTCTCCACTACCTGATTTAAACATTAAGAAAATTTCATAGATAACTATTCCCAAAGTAACAACGAACGCTCCAATGGCAATTTTACTAATTGGGTTTAGTAGTGTCAAAATATCCATATAATTTTACGTTTTCAAAACAACAATATCATACCTACACCAAATAAAACAAGTGCTACACTAAAGATCGCAAACGATGTAATGTTACTGCCTGTCACTGGAGGAGGACTAGTTGGTGTAAGCTGGATCGGACTCAAAGATGGAAGAGCGGTAGGCGCTATAGTTGGAAAAATTTGAGGTGTAATTGTACCTGAAGGAGTAGCTGAACCAAGCACAGCTTCGCCACTTTTCAAGATTGTAAATGTACGATTTAAAGCTAATTTACTTCCTGTATTGTCCTCTGTAATAACATTGAGTGTATGCTCGCCGGGAGTGAGCTCGAAAGGCAGGGCAAAATCCCAAACTCTATCTTCGCCTACTTTTACTTCAAATAATTTCCCATCTGGATCAAGTTGTCCTATCACCTTTTTGCCAGGCTCACCTAAACCTTTCAAAATAGGCTTCGTTGCAGGGATAGCAGCCCCTTGTTTAGGAAAAATAATATCAACATCCTCATATTTTGATATATTTTCTGCTTCTAATAATACTTCACTCACTTTTTCTCGATCTTGAGTATCACCGAGTTGTTTTTTCTCAGATTCCTCCTGACCATCCATGACTATCGTTTCCTTTAATGGACTTATATCTGCTAATGTAGTCTTTTTTATTTCTATGTTTCCAGCTTCATCAATAATTTCCAAATATACCGCCTGTTCATTTGAAGGATAATATGGTTCTAAAGTGGTGCTATTAAATATACAGCACGGAGCAATAAGAAAGCTCCCATCTGTCTTCGTGTAGGTTATGAGTGGGTATGTGTTCCCCATTTTTAATATTACAATTCCTTCTACAACGATCTGTCCTCGATTATCCGTTATTTTTCCATAAATAGGATCTATATCTAGCGGCGAACTTATTTTCCGAGTTGTTTTAAAAGTAAATGGTCTTTGAGCTGTTTGTCCAATTTTTTTTCCGTTTATAACAATTTCATAATAGTATGTGGTATCAGCTTGAAGATCTTTTAAGGTGGTTATATGATTATTTCTAATAGAAGGATTATGAGCTTTATCACGCTCATCAAATACTTGTTGATTAAGCCCATCTTGTTGTGTTCCGTATATGATATAGCTTGCAGAAGGTTCTGAAGTTCTCCAGAAAATACTTACAGTATTGTCACGTAAGTTGGCAATTTCTGAGGTGGAAATTGTAACTTTTTGCTCTTCGTTACCCGGCTTGTTGGTTGAATTTAAAACAAAGGTAAGAGCTGCTGATAACGCTATGATAAGTCCTAAAGCAATAGGAGAGGGAATCTTTCTTTGTTGTATTTTGAGAACTGAATAATGCATATTTATTTCTTTTGTTCTAGTTTATCTATCACCTCTGGTCTTAAATCTACTTTGATTTCTCTTGAAAACCGTGGATTTATTTCTTTAACTTGTTGCGTACTGGCAACATGATGAAGATCGGCAACAATCCAACCTACCACAGTGAAAAAAATCGTTATTGATATAAGTAATAATTCTTTTTTATTCATAAGATTATAGTGTTGTAGCTAATTCAGGCAAATAATACGTCTCTATATTCATAATAAGTTTCAATTTTACTTCCTGCTCTCCCCCAATAACCTTGCCCCTGTCTATTTTCAAAGAGCTTATTGTCTTAATTCTCCGTTGATTTACAATATTATGAATAAATCGATTGAGCTGATTATAATCTGCTTGTATATCAATTTTCGCCTCTATTATCTGAGGCTGAATACCAGGTTCGTTAACCTCTCCCTTAAGTTCGATTCCTGCAACTGATAAAGATAATACTGTAATACCTTCTTCTGCTGCAGAGCGACGAATGTCTTGAATAATAACATTAAGATTCGGTTTTACAGGTAACGATTCTCCTAAAATATACTTTCGTGACCTAATACTCTCGAGATCCGATTGAATCTTTAACACGTTAGAGATATTTCTCTCGTATGTCTCATTGATTACTTTTAGCTCTTCTGCTTCTTTTTGTAGTGCCACTGCAATGGAAAGCACTGGTCTGATAACAAAAAAAGCGAAGAATGAAGAAACAAGAAAAAAGAGAACAGCATACGTATAATCACGCACCTCACTTTGTTTAATAACTTCCTTTAAGGAATCACCCTTCTTTAACATGTTGAATTAAATCTACAACGATTGAAAAAATAAATCCGCCTTCATTAACCCTCTCGACGCTCACTATTTGTGCATTCGAGAATTCTTTTCTCTCTTGTAATCGATGGTTGAGTGATCGTATTGATAACAAGGTTTCAGATCTCCCCCCGATTTTTACTGCGTTTGTCCCAGCATCTAGACTGATAAGTATCACGTCATTCGGGATAATTGTGAATATATAATCGAGTTGTTGTATAAAACTATCTTGTTTAGTAAGTAAATTTTCTGCCTGAAGCGTTCTTCGTTGTATAGCTTCAGCTTCTTGAACTAATGGGAGTGTAATAGTGAGTATCTGTTGTTTTTGTTTGAACGATTCCTTGAGATCGATAATTTCTTGATCAGCGCTAAACCGATAAAAAAAGACGCCAATAACTACTATTTGTGTAATAACGATTACATATCTAAAATAATGAAGTAAAAAATACAAAAGCTTACCTGCTACTTTCTTTTCTCTTTTTGGTAATAGATTAATATCTTGATCTCTCATGCGCTTTATTGAGCTAATTTTGAAACTTGAGACTTCAGACGAGCAGCCTTATTAGCATGGATGATTTTCTTTTTGACAGCTTTATCTAGAGATGAAAATGCTCCTTTTATATCTTTGTCTGTTATTTTCTGTTTTCTTTGAGCTTTTCTTCTTATCGCTATTACAGCATGTTTATAGGCACCTCGTATAATAAGGTTTTGTTCTGCGCGTTTTTTATCCTGTCTCAGTTTTTTTTGAGCTGATTTAATTATTGGCATTACACATACACCCCCTTCCTCGGAAGACTAACTCAATTTTATGAAATTCATAACAAATATACAACGTGTAATTGAATCTTTTATTGCTATAATAAAGCGAAGAGCATGGAGAGAATTCTTATTCAAACGAAAAAGGTTATATTCCAAAAACAGCAAGATATACTTTCATCTGCAATTATTCTCTCATTAATGATCATTATATCACGCTTTTTTGGTCTTATTCGATATAGAACGCTTGCAACCTTTTTTACAAAAGAGGAACTTGATATCTTCTTTGCATCTTTTCGACTACCTGATTTTGTCTTTGAAATGCTTATCACAGGAGCCTTAAGCGCGGCATTTATTCCTATCTTTATTAAATACAAAAAAAACCCTGAAGCTTTACGTAGCAATATTTCTTCAATAATTAACTTCATAATGGGTGGTCTATTTATTATTATGACGATCAGTCTTGTTGCGGCAGAACCTATAACTCGAGCAATGACGCCCGGGTTTTCTGAGATGCAGATTCAAAACGTTATTTCGCTCTCTAGAATACTTATTATTAGCCAACTTCCCTTTTTAGTACTAGGAAATATTATGTCTGGTATCGCGCAAGCGAATCGAATATTTATCGTTACAGCTATTGCTCCAGTGGTATACAACATAGGTATTATTCTGGGTACGATATTTCTATCTGAATCATTTTGGATTTATGGTCCAGTTATTGGTGTCGTAATAGGAGCTTTCTTATTTTTCATTGTGCAATTTCCTATTGTTTATATAGTCAATTTTGACTACCAATTACATAGATTTAAAAGAGATATTCTCCATGAATTTTCAACACTCTTTGTTCCACGTACTCTATCTGTATTAACTAATCAAATCGATCTAACTATTGATCTTATGTTATCGACACTTCTGGGGCCTGGGAGTTATACTATTTTCTTTTTCTCTCAGCATCTCCAACTCTTTCCAGTTTCTTTTGTTGGTATGGCTTTCGGACAAGCTGCTTTACCCTATGTCTCAAATCTCTATAAGGAAAATAAACTCAGTGCAATTAGAAAACTATTTGTCGACTCTATACTTCAGCTTTTTTATGTAAGTGTGCCTTTGTCTTTCTTCTTTATTTTTGCGCGCACGCCTATCGTTCGACTTGTTTTTGGAGGACGCAAGTTTGACTGGATTGGTACAAATCTTACTGCATTTACACTTTCAGTCTTTGCTATTTCAATACCAATGCATACTATTTTTTACTTTATTACACGCTCATTTTATGCAACACACGATACTAAAACTCCCTTTATCATTAATTTCTTTTCTGTGTTTATAAACCTTTCCTTGAGTTTCTTTTTTATCTTAGTTCTCAAATGGCCGGTTTGGTCACTTGCTCTTGCATTTTCTATAGCTATTATAGTAAACGTATTACTTTTACTTATTGCCTTTTACCGTAAAATCGGTGGATATAATCTCGTAAAACTTTTCAAAAATTCAATTAAAATTTATCTCACTGCTTTTTTAGCTTCGCTTGGACCGTATTTTGTACTTAAAGTCTTTGATGAACTTATACTTGATACTGCTCGAACTATAAATGTCTTTATTTTATTAAGTATTGTGTTTGGCCTTTTTGGATTAGCATATCTATTTTTTTCATGGTTGTTTACAGTTGAAGAGATTTATATTCTTGGAAAGCTTTTTATGAAAGTCCGCGCTCTTAAGAAACAAATAGAGGAAATATATACTGAAGCAGGATAATTATGTATTCTTGGTCACTTAAGAATTAGAAATTAAAGTAGTATAATACTCTATCGATGAAAAAGTTTGCAATAGCTGTTACTCTGCTATTAATTTTAGCAATCGGATTTGGCTTGTTTTACTTCGAGGGTTCTCTCCCGGTTAATAAAAACAGCGTGGAAGCTCAAATCTTTGTTATTGAACCTGGAGAAAGTGTTAATCAAATTATTAATAATCTTTCAAGTAAAAATCTTATTCGAAATAAACTTGTTTTTTTTATGGTGGTTAAGCAACTTGGTATTGAAAATAGTATTCAGGCTGGTGATTTTCGATTATCTCCATCTATGTCAGCAAAAGAAATCGCACAAGAACTTACAACAGGAACTCTTGATAAGTGGATAACGATTATCGAAGGGTTAAGGAAAGAAGAGATAGCGCAGATCCTATCAAAAGATTTTGAAATTCCAGAATCAGAGTTTATTGCTCAAGCTCAGGAAGGAATGCTTTTTCCTGATACATATCTTATCCCTAGAAGCGCTTCTTTAAATGATATCATTCAAATTTTTAGCAAAAACTTTAATAAGAAATATAATGAGGAACTTCGTAACGCAGCTCGTGCTCAAGGTTTAACAGATAATGAAGTTCTTACGCTTGCATCACTCGTAGAACGTGAAGGAAATTCACAAGAAAGCATGAAAAATGTGGCCTCTATCCTTATGAAAAGATGGAAAAATGGTTGGCCGCTTCAAGTTGATGCAACTATCCAATATGCTTTAGGTTACCAAGAGGAAGGAAAAAATTGGTGGAAAAAAAATCTTACTATAAATGATCTCAAAATAAAATCTTTATACAATACATATGAACTTCCAGGACTTCCTCCAGGCCCCATATGCAATCCTGGATTGAGTGCTATACAAGCTGTTATAGAAGCTGATGAAAATACACCATATTGGTATTATATTTCAAATAAAGATGGCTCTCGCATGTATTATGCGAAAACTCTAGAGGAACATACTTCAAATATTCGAAAATACCTCAAGTAATTTACTATCCTTATAGTTTTTTATACAGATAGACTTCTGAATCTGATTGTGCTATAATAAAGCTACAAATTTATCCCATTTCAAGGCCTTTGCATGCCTAAAAATGGATAAAGGAATGGACTTATATATAAATACTATAGTCCATTGCACATTAACAATTGGCTTTTTGGTTACATTTGGTTACATATAGATAGGGCGTTCGGAAGAGAAGCTGAAAAACTTACAACCTACAAGCTCCAAGATACAAATAAACTTCAATTATCAAACTCCAAGATACAAACACTGAGTTTGTTATTTGAATTTTGTAAGTTGAGATTGTTTGGAATTTGTGAGTTGTTTCTTTCAATCTCTCTTCCGAACGCCCTAATCGAGGGTGTTTCTAGTCGTGCGCGACGAAAGGAGCAGACGATGCGCACTGCAGTAGCTGTTCTAGTATCGTTCACCCTGCTCGTCGTAGGCACGACGGGCACCATTCGATCCGAGGCACCGGCCAATCTGGGCGACTTGATTGTGGTCACGGACGAGGGGGGACACCCCCAACTCTGCGACCGGATCAGCGTCTACAACCCTGATGGTGGACTTGTCCACCAAGGGATGAAGACCATCTCACCAGGTAGGCTCGCCATCGGCCACCCGCCGCTTACGTACGCGGCAGTCGCCAGCAACCACTCGCGGGTACTAACCCTTACGAGGGGTCCGCAGTGGCAGTCGACAAACATCAGGCTCGAGGGACGAGCCCAACCAGTCTTCGGAGGCGGGATCGCTCTCGTCGGCCAAGATCTGTTGGTCTCGATGTCAACGCCAATCAACTCAGAAGCGGTCGAGGAGCGACCGCCGTTCTACGTCGGCAAGGTCCAGTTTCACGTCTCAGGCGACCCAGCCTCAAATCCCACCTCGGGAGTGGGATTCGAGGCCAACGCGAGCGTGGCGGCCGTAGCAACCGTGGTGGAACTCCCGGCTCCAGCCGTGGAGATCCTCCCAACCAAGGACCAGAAGAGGGCGTGGGTCATCACAAGCCACCACGAGATCTTCCGCCTCGATGTGGAGGAGATGGAGCTCGTCGGACACCCGATCCGACTCTCGCCCATCCTCTACCTCGAACGAGACGACACGGAAGGCTACAACTGGGAGTTCGGGAGACCGAGCTTCCACAACTGCAGCCTCTCGCCGGACCAGACGACGGTAGTCTGCAACCGCTGGGGCGACCCGGCGATCGCAACAGTCAACGTCCAAACCGGCAAGACGATGGTCGTCTCCCTGGATCGCAACCTGCTTCGAGCCGGCGGCGTGGCCTACAACCACGCTTTTCCGATGTCCCGCGACGGCCTGCTGGCCGTCCACGGCGGAAGCCGTGTGCAAGTGGGGCAACTCATCGGGACTCGTTTCGAAGTGATCGCCGAGCACGAGATCACCCCTCCCAGAATTTCGTGGGGAGCGGGACCGAACTACGGGATCGGCTGGTCGACTTCTGGACGATTCGTCTCTGCGGCAAGCGGTATGGACTTCGCCGTATTCGAGTTTGACGGAAGTCAGCTCACGGAGAAGTCTGCACTCAAGGCTTGCGACGCACCGGACAACCAGGGACCCAATGATGTCGGGAACCCGGAGCTGACGGTGCCCTTCCGCGCCTTCCTGCCGGTCATGCTGAAGCAGGAGTGTCGCCCTACCAAGCTCAAGGCTGACGTCGTGCTCGTTCTGGACGCCTCCACCAGCATGCTCGAGACCACGAGGTCCGGCCGATCCAAGCTCGCCGCTGCCCAGGAGGCCGCGAAGCAGTTCGTGAGCCATCTGCATGATGGCGACCGTGCTGCAATTGTGAGCTTCAACAGCGAAGCCGTGACTCTGATCGGACTCACCGACAACAAGCCACTGCTCTACCAGGCAGTGGACTTGATCAGAGTGTCCGAGCAGACGCGGATCCACCTCGGCATCGAGAGCGCAACCCAGCTCCTCGAGGACAACCTCATCGCCGGCAACACCCGAGCGATGATCGTCTTGACCGACGGCCGGGCCAACCCTGACCCCGTGGAACTGGCAATCGAAGCTACTTCGGTGGCTAAGAGCGCCGGTATCACCATCTACGTAGTCGCCCTCGGCAACGAGGTCGATCTGCCTGCGTTGCTGGAGATCGCCAGTCCTGGCGGTTTCAGGCACGCACCCGACGGAGACGACCTCATCGATATCTACAACCGAATCGCGGTTGAGATCCCCTGTAGAAAGGAGACAATCCGGTAACCAAGAAGCCAACGGAGCGTCTCTTTGCGGTCACACGACCGATACGCGGAACGATACCGCAGAGAGACGCCCCATGGCTTTACAAACTGAAGTTAAAAATTAGGAATTCACTTCCTCAACGCTCTGTGTTTGAGGACGAGATAAAATCTCACGAGGCTTAGACCCTTGTGCAACACCTACAATTCCCGCTTCTTGAAGCTGATCAAGAATTCGTGCCGCTCGTGCATATCCAATCGATAACCGTCTTTGTAAAAGTGAAGCTGATGCTTTACCTTCCTGATAAATCAAATCAATTGATTGTTTAAATAAAGGATCGCCACCGTCAGTCGTTACTACTTTGCCTCCTCCTTTTTTAAAGGTCACATCTTGTTCTGTTACTTCTTCTGTATATTGCACTACTGGTGTTTTCTTTCTTAAGAAATCCACAACAGAACTTACGTCTTTTTCACTTAAAAATGGTCCTTGAATTCTGCGTGGTTTAGCCTGATCTGGAGGCAAAAATAACATATCTCCTTTACCAACAAGTTTTTCAGCACCAGGCATATCAAGCACTACTCTTGAATCAATTAAACTTGGTACATTAAAGGCTACACGTGCTGGAATATTTGCTTTCATGAGACCGGTGATTACATCAACTGACGGTCTTTGAGTCGCAAGAATAAGATGTATACCCGTTGCACGAGCCATTTGTGCAATACGCGTAATATTTTCTTCTGCTTCACCTGGAGCATATACCATCAAATCAGCTAGCTCATCTATTATGAATATAATATAAGGGACTTTTTCGTTCGTATCTTTTTGCTGTGCATTAAAACCATCTATATTCCGAGCTCCAGCTTTTGCAAATAATTTATACCGATTTTCCATCTCCCCTACGGTCCATTTCAAAGCCGAGATTATCTTATCTGGTTCTACAATGACTTCTGTAAGTAAATGTGGAATACCGTTATATTGCGTTAACTCAACACGTTTCGGATCAACGAGGATGAGGCGTATATCTTGTGGGCTTGTTCTAAAAAGCATCGAACAGATCCATGAATTTAAAAGTACTGATTTCCCCGATCCTGTTGTACCAGCAATAAGTACATGAGGCATCTGTGTTATATTCACAATTTGTGGTTTCCCAGAAACATCAAGCCCAAGCGGAACAATAAGTGGATGTGGATTATTAGTCATCAGATCCGCAGTTAACATCTTCTTCAAAGGCACGATTTCAGATCGTCTGTTTGGAATTTCTATACCCACCAATGAACGTCCGGGAATTGGGGCTTCGATTCTTACCTGTCCTGTTGGAGCAGCTAAAGCAAGAGCCAAATCATTCGCTAAACCTGTAATCTTAGAAAGTTTCGTGCCCATCACAATCTCAAGCGCGTATTGCGTGACAGTTGGGCCTTTATTTATCTCTGCAACACGAGCACGAATTCCAAAGCTATCAAGTGTTTTCTCAATAATATCTGAGCTTTTTGCTACATCACCCGCATCTGCTTCTTGTTTACCTACGTCTCCAAGAAGTGACAATGGTGGGAGTGCCCAATTTTTTGCAGCTTCTCCCGTTATAGGTCGTATGCTAATTTGGCCTTCTCCTTTGGAAAAAGGTTGTTGCTGATTCACCGGTGCCACAGTAGTACCTCCCGGAATGAATTCTCCTTTACCTGGAGCACTGCGTTCTTTAGTAGCTGTATTCTTTGAGGTAAAAGCTCCAATAATTTGAGTATTAAAAATTGTTATAACCTTTTTTATGAGCTCAACAATCATGAGGAGAAATGTGTCAATAGATGTATTAAAGAATAAAATAACGCCGACGATCAGTGTGATAAAAAGTATCATAAATGCACCCAAACCAGAAAAGTCTGCAGAAAGATTTTCAGAAATAATATTGCCAAGCTGACCCGAATTAACAAAACCAAGCAAAGCAACAAAAATAAGTATAAAACCTACTGTAACGTGCGGTTTTATTATACGAAGCTTCTTACTTCCAAAAAAATGTGATGAGAGAAGGAAAAGAACGATCGGGAAAAATATTGCGAGTAACCCAAATCGAAGTTGTAACCAACTATTGATAAGAATGAGTATATCACCGGTTTGAATAAATGATAAAAGCGTAAGACTTGCAGTCCCAAAAACAATAAGACCGATAATATTCAAAAAAGTATTCTTTTGTATTTTAATTTTCTTTACAAAAGGAAGTCTAAAATTGACGAATTTCTTATGTCGTGCCATAACACAATTATTATACAATAAAACACATGGTGGATTGTGGTATGAAAGGTAAGAAGTTAACGAACCAAAGCCAAATTCATTCTTCCTTGTGAATCAATATTTGCCACTTTCACCTTAACAGCCTCACCGATAGAAACAACTTCGCGAGGATCTTTAATATATTTATCTGAAAGTTTTGATATATGTATAAGTCCCTCTCTACCAGGTAGATATTCAACCATCGCTCCAATCGGAAGTATACGCGTAACTTTACCATCAAACATTTCTCCTACTTTAACTTCTCGATAAACACTTTGAATCGCTTCAGCAGCTCTATCAACGGCCGCTTTGTCTATACCGGAGATACTCACCTTACCATCATCAGTAATGTTAATATCTGTTTCTGTTTGCGCAATAATCCGTTTAATATTCTTACCTCCTGGTCCTATAATCTCACCAATTTTATCTTGTGGAGGTTCTAGAATAACAACCTTCGGTGCATACTTTGAAACTTCTGCTCGAGGCTTATTAACCACTTTATTCATCGCTTTTAATATAAACATCCTACCTTCCAATGCTCTCTGTAGAATCTCTTTAATCATTTTCTGCGTAAGACCATTATTTTTTACATCGAGTTGAATTGCAGTAATTCCTTGTTCTGAACCCGCAACCTTAAAATCCATATAACCTGCAAAGTCTTCTATTCCAGCAATATCAGTCAAGAGTGTGTACTTTTCATCACTTTCCCACATGAGTCCTATTGACACACCAGCAACTGCTGATTTGATTGGTACACCAGCATCCATAAGTGCTAATGAAGATCCACATGTCGATGCCATGGATGTTGAACCATTAGATGACATCACTTCAGACACCACTCTTATTGCATAAGGGAAATCATCACGAGAAGGTAAAACAGGTTCAATTGCTCTCTCAGCGAGAGCACCGTGCCCGACTTCTCTTCTACTTGGCCATCCCATTCTTCCAGTCTCTCCGTAAGAGTATGGAGGTGAAAAATAATGATGAATATATCGCTTTGTTTCTTCACCTTCAGGGCTTTCAATAAGCTGTTCTAATGTTGTTGCTCCAAGAGTTGCAATAGACATCACTTGTGTCATACCCCTCTGAAAGATTGCTGAGCCATGAGTGCGTGGAAGAACTTGAGTTTCTACATGGAGTGGTCTAATCTCATCAAATTTTCTCCCATCGGATCGTTTATTACCTTTTAATATTCCATTACGAATATGTTCAAAAATCTCAGCTTCTATTGCTTGCGCAATTGTTTTTTTATCAAAATCCTCATGTTTTTCTACTATCTCACTCACCAACGTATTGAGGACACTGTAGTAATCGTCGTCACTATTTGCTTTCTTTTGCATTAATACATCAACTTCTTTACTATATTTTTTACTGAGTAAATCTTGTACTTTCTTAATATTGTCATTTACTAAAAACTGTTCTTTTTCGAACCCGATTTCTTTTCTTAAGGTATTGATAAAAGCAATTATTTTCTTATTCTCTGCTTTTGCTTGCTCAACGGCTTCCAACAAGATTTTTTCAGGAAGCTCTTCTGCTTGAGCTTCTATCATAATTACTTTATCTTCAGTAGAAGATACAACCAGATCGAGCA
>MFZX01000040.1 GCA_001788095.1 Candidatus Roizmanbacteria bacterium RIFCSPHIGHO2_12_FULL_37_23 | reverse complement strand
GGGGTATTGGTATCACCTATACGTACATAACTTGATGAGTCGACGGTTAATGCACCGTCTGCAGTTATGGTATCTCCGTTAACTGCAATATCTCCCACTAAGGTTAAATCTCCTGTACGACTTAAGGTTGCTTGTGTGACTCCTCCTGCTGAAGCAACAAGAATATTTTGGTCTCCGGTCTCATTAAATATCGCAAGTGCTTTACCCACAACAGCTCCTGTGACCTGTAGTTTCCCGTCAGGAGATGCGGTACCAATACCCAGCTTATTTGCAGTATCATCCCAAAAGAAGTTTGTATTATCTTGAGCTATTTCACCACTTGAATTTGCAAAAAGTACAGATCCTGTAGTGAAATTAAGATCAATTGTTCCTGTAAAAAGTGTTCCATCTATTTCAACATCATCTGCAACGAGAAGGTCATCTGTCCCGTCAATATAGGTTGCTGTCCCACCGCCAACATCTAGCAATGCTTCAGCAGTTGTATCACTCAACACAACGGTTTCACTTACTGCTTCAGCGAGTATTGCACTCCCCGCAAGTCGTAAACCAACTCCTCCTGTTGCCGCAGGATCTAAATAATACGTTGTATTTGAGATATCAACATATCGTCCGGCATATAAAAATCCATCAGTTGCTACTCGCATACGTGTTGTTCCTCCTGCTGAGGCCACCAGTATATCCTGATCTCCGGTCTCATTAAAGATTGCCAGTGCTTTTCCCACAACAGCTCCTGATACTTCAAGTTTTCCATCAGGAGTACTATCTCCGATACCGAGCTTATTGGCAGTATCATCCCAGAAGAAATTTGTATTATCTTGAGCAAGTACTCCACTGGTTCCTGCAAAAACAACAGATCCTGCAGTAAAGGTAGTGTCAAGGGTGCCATCAAGATAGATAACTCCATCCACCTCAAGATCACTTTCTACAAACAAATCATCATCTCCTGATGCTGATCCTGGGGTATTGGTATCACCTATACGTACATAACTTGATGAGTCGACGGTTAATGCACCGTCTGCAGTTATGGTATCTCCGTTAACTGCAATATCTCCCACTAAGGTTAAATCTCCTGTACGACTTAAGGTTGCTTGTGTGACTCCTCCTGCTGAAGCAACCAAGATATTTTGGTCTCCGGTCTCATTAAATATGGCAAGTGCTTTACCAGTATCCGCACCCGTAACATTAAATTTTCCTGTGTCTGGTGCTGAAGTACCGATTCTTACATTTCCAGATTCGTCAATCCATGCCAAATCTCCTCCGCTTGAATTTTCGAATTGTAATAAGTTAGCTGTTTGAGATGAATTTGCTTGGATGAGTTGTTGTATCTGATCAGCATCACCGTCTATAGAGAATTTAGCAGAAGAGAGCGGAGAGGAGCCACCAAGAACTATTTCATCTGTAGTATCAGTTGCATAAATTGTTGTTCCACTATCTGTCCAGACAGAATCAGAGCCCCCTCCAATAGCTGCAGTATAGGTTTCATTTATTGCATCAATGATCGTCTCGTCAGTGAAATTTGTTCTGAATGTATTTATATCTGCTGAAGCATTTGCAAAAGGAATTGCTGTTGTTGTGGTTGCACCCTTGATATTGGAATCATAAAATGAAACTGTACCGGTATTTGATGTAGATCCTCCTGCGTCCAATACAATATCACCTGAGTTATACGTTTTTAACGTAAGATCATTTGATTCAAACGTTTCTCCTGCTTGGATATAAAAAGGAGCGTTTGATTTAATATATGAGGCTGTTTGATTGGAAAAGAGAAGATCATATGCAATATCTACATCTCCAGCAGCCGTAAAAGAATGTGGAACAGCAGACTCAATAGCATTTTCTGCAACCCTAAATACTGACGTACCATTATCAGTGATATTAAGTAGATTTGTAACCGTGCCAGTACTCCCTATATTTAATCGAAACAAGTCGGTTGCTGCAGTTGTTGCACCACCCGGAGTCCAATCAAGCGATACTAACGATCCACCAAGCACCGCAGTTCCAAGTGCCGTTGATGTAGAAGAAAGATATAAACCTGTACCTGTTGATAAAGCATCAGTACTTAAATCAATACCGCGTCCTGTTGATAAAGAATCAAATGTTAAATCAAGAGCATCTGTTGTTGTTGCAGCTGTGGTAATATCAATACCATCATTAGAAGTATCTAATACTAATAAATCAGTCTCAAACGCAAGTGCTGTAGCAGATGTTGCTAAATCTACGGTCGTAGCATTTGTAAATGTCCATGCAGCTGCATTTGCGGTTACGGTATCCCCAGAATTATCTCCTAACGTTACATTTCCATCAAAGTAAGCAAGAGTATCTACTTCAAAATCCCCACTAACAAGTACGTCATCTGCAGCATTAAGCGAATGTCCAGTTGTACCGGTGCCAAAGCGGGAATAGGCGACTTCAGATGTCGCCGAACCTGTTTGTAATGTTCCTGCTAAGAAAAGATCACCACTTCTATTAATACGAGAAACCAAGGTGCTTGAAGCAGAAGCAACAAGTATATCTTGATCTCCGGTTTCATTGAGAGCGACTAATGCTTTTCCTACGACTGCACCATTTACTTCGAATTGATGAACAGTGGTTGTTTGACCACCAAGAATCAACTTGTCTGTTACTAAAGCGTCGCTGCCTGGAGCAAGTACATTTGAATTTAATTGCCAGTAATTAGTTGCTCCTGCTGCAATCGAATCAAAACTTACCCATGAGTCTGCTTCATCACGATATCCAAGCTCTGTTCCCGTAACATAAATACCAGGATCAGTAGCTGCTATTCCTTCCCAAAAAAGACCAGGAATATTAGTAGTTGTATCCATGTAGAGGAAATCATCAGTATCATTGTCAGGTTGGAAATTAATATCACCACCTGTAGCTGTTATGGTTAGGGAACCATCCGCTGTGATATTGTCTCCGTTAACTGCAATATCTCCCACTAAGGTTAAATCTCCTGTACGACTTAAGGTTGCTTGTGTGACTCCTCCTGCTGAAGCAACCAAGATATTTTGGTCTCCGGTCTCATTAAATATCGCAAGTGCTTTACCTACAACAGCACCCGTGACCTGTAGCTTCCCATCAGGAGATGCGGTACCAATACCCAACTTATTTCCTGTATCATCCCAAAAGAAATTCGTATTATCTTGAGCTATTTCACCACTTGAATTTGCAAAAAGTACAGATCCTGTAGTGAAGTTTACATCAATAGTACTACCAAAGATTGTCCCATCAACCTCTAGATCGTCCGCAATAATAACGTCACTAGTCCCATCGATATAAGTTACAGTTCCTCCACCTATATCAAGTAAAGCATTCGCAATGGCCGTGCCAATACCGACTTGCCCTCCATTTTCAATAACAGCTTTTTGACTTCCACCAGTTGCAAATCTAATTTCTCCTGATTCAGTAGCTGTAAGTAATATGTTACCTGAACCTGCAGATTGGATAGTTATTGCACTCGCACCTGAAACGCGAAAAGTTTCGCTTGCATACGTGGAATAAATCGATGGTGTTGAGGCTGCGATCAGCAATTCTCCACCTTGACTGATAAATGGCACTGTAGATGCCGTTGTACCAAGAGGGAAGCCCTGGAGTGTTTGGGAATTTATTGCATATGCGACATTCGCTATTTGTTGTCGCGGAGTCATTTCTGCATCAGAGGCTACGGTAACCCCAAGCCATACTGTAGCGTTTTCGGTAAACACTCCTGCTCCAACTTCAGCTCCGCAGTCTGAACCAATAAGAACATTATGTACGCCATCTTGATCTGGTGTGATAGAACAGGTTCCTGTATCATAAAGGGTTGTTCCTCCACTTGAGGCTGTATAAAGCCTAAAACGCATATCTGTTGCTGTTGTAATAGGATTGCCTAAAGAATCTGTTAATCTTCCTTGGAAAGACAAGATTCTTGAGGCTGTAACTGGTGTAGGGGGGTAAGCAAGTGAGAGATTGGTTTCTTTAAAAAAGCGATCATATATACCTGCCCCTAGTATAGCAATAACAATCAATACAAAGCCAAAAGCTATGTATGTTTGTGGTTGAAATGAATTGTAATGAGTTGAAATGGGTTGAATACCATCATTTGTTTCTAACTGTTTTGATATCTGTTTGTTGGTTAGAGTATTTCCGATCAATGGTATCCGTCTTAAAACTCCTGTTAACCAGCTTTTTATCTTATATGTCTCAAGTCTAAATTTAAAATAAAACTCACCAGCAATGCCATCGGTGTGTTTTGTTCCTGAATATTGGGCAGATTCGAAGTCAGAGACTTTTGGAATAATATTGTCATCCCGAACTCCGATTAAATCGGAGGAACCTTGATTCGGGATCTCTCTAGATTCTGAATTAAATTCAGAATGACGTCTAGGGGCTCCAGTACGTGAATCATCGGTACTCGGCACACGGTACTCGGCCCGTATTCTAGCGATCTCATCCTTTATATGCTGATATTCCTTGTATATGATTTTGTCATTATCATAAGCCCACTCCATATATGAAGCTAAAGCTTGGATTTTTCTGACAATCTCGGTTTCAGAATACCCCTTTTGTTCCAGTTTTTTCACGTATGTACGGATTTTGTCGCTTGTTATATCGTTCATATCATTAAAATAGTATTTTGAACTCATTCCATACAACAATCATGGATTTCCGCTTGATGGACCGAAGCGTATGGCCGATCCACCGTTATAGATATTTCTAATCTGTTGGATAGTCAATGGATAGTTATAAATCCGGACGTCGTCGATGAGGCCGTTGGTATAATAGGTGCTTCCAAATTGAGCACTTCCAAGTGAAATAGTATTAACTGTATTATCCAGGATTCCGGCGTTGCATCCTTGAGAGGCAACTTGTTTTCCATTTATATATATAGTTTTCGTTTGGGCAGTTCCATCATAGACTCCGGTAAAGTGATACCAAGTATCGTTTGATAATCCTGAGTAAGCATCTATTGTTGTGCAATCAGCGGTTTGACCGTAGATATAGAAAGCAAAATTATTAGCTGATCCTGGAACATAAAAAATAACTTCACTTTGCTTTGCAAAAAGGCTATTATAGAGCTGTCCTGCTCGATTGGTAAATTTAATCCATCCGGATACGCTTACTTGATTACCACCTAACGGGAAATCATTAATCCCAACATAATCATCACTGCCATCAAAACCTAAACTGGAGTTAAACTTACCTGATGTTCCATCGTTCCACATCTCTGTACTAGTGCCAGATGAACACGTCCCAGTTGCTGTATTTACTTCTGTTACCGGATATATGGTGCCTGTGTAGCTATTACCCGACGCGTCGTTGGCTGTGGCGCCGGTACATTCATCAAATTTATAGTGGGCTATTGGTAAGCCCCGATTATAATCCCAGGCAATTTGCGCCGCCGAGCGGGCGTAGTTGTAGATCCGGACGTTATCAATGGAACCATTAAAATATTGGGAGAGACTTCCTACATTGTCCCATACGCCAAATAAAAAGCTTGTTCCCTTAGAACCAGTTGTTCCCGTAACCGCAGGGGAAGCCGTCTGCACCCCGTCGCGATAACAAGTTGCATTCGCCCCATTGTAGGATACTGCTAAGTGATACCACTGATTATTATTCCAGCTGAGCGTCCCACAGCTATAACCAGCATTGTTAATATAAACCCATAAGACCGAATTGCCGAATATTTGTAAACCAATACTTCCTAAGTTGTTTGCTCGTTGAGAGATAATCACTTGCGATGTTGTGCCTAGACCCGAAGTGCCTTTTATCCAAGCATCAATAGTAAAAGCACCTAAATTTTCAAAGTTACTGTATGGTATTGAACTGACATAATCCCCCCCATCAAAACTCAATGCCTGGCCGACTTTGCCGGAAATCCAGGCCGGATCGTTGGCATCAGCACCAGATGTAGAGCCGAGGGTGCCGGTATTATTATTGCCGGACGTATCATAACCATATTGTCCTGTTTTCTCATCCAGTTTCCATTCGCCGACTGGGGCTACGCAGCTGGTTCCATCACCCGGGACGCAGTATTCTTGGTTTGCTGCAGTTTTTTGATATGAGGAATTATCTGAAAGGGCGCCTAACACGATTGACGAGCTGTTGTTATAATCCAGCTTGACTTCATCAGCCGTAAGAGCATAGTTGTAAATTTTAACTTCGTCAATATACCCATCAAAATGTCTTGTACTATTAGCGGCTCCGATTGTAAGAGCACTGGCATTAGTAGTTCCTGTCCCAGTGACGCCAGTAACGGTTTTATCAAGTTTTCCATTTATGAATATATTTACACTACTTCCATCCCACGTTGCTACAATGTGACTCCATGTACCAATTGTAAGGCCCGTATTTGCAGTGTGATATCCGGGCGATGATAGGCCATAGAAATAGAAAGATGGCTTACATGTTGTAGATTCTAAATTGAAATAATAAGCTACATACTTTGTAATAATTTCTTGTCTTCCATCGCCGGTGCCAGTACAGTCATCTGGATATACCCATGCTGATAATGATATTGATGTTGAGAAATCGATAGCATTATTATCCGTAATACTTACGAAGTCATCTGTCTCATCAAATTGTAGGGCTTTTCCGAATTTTCCTGCGTTAGTCCATCCGGACGTGGCAGTTGCAGGAACAGACATGCCGCTCTGCGCGCCGTCGAGTGTTGAACCAGCCGAGCCGGAGTTACAGGCATCGTTTGTCCCGCCGGAGCAAGCGCCATCCCGACCTTCATCGAATTTCCAATATCCGATAGCACTTCCCACCGGACTACCTCCCGCCGGGTGCCCGGCGTTCATATCCTCAACAATTTGCTTAGATGTGCGGGCGTAGTTGTAGATGCGGATATCGTCAATAGAACCATTAAAATCATATCCTGTATATGATGTCCCACCGTTTCCAAATGACAAAGTATCATCATTAACGGTTGTCGCTGTTGTTGAATCGGTTGTACTTGTTATCTGAACACCATCAACATACACGTATACTTTGTCGTTCGCGACGTCTCGAATGCCAGAAAGATGATGCCAGTTACCATCGTTGAGTGCAGTTGAGCCACACGCAGAAGGGGCATTAGTACCATCAGAGATCTGAAAACAACCGTATTCACTACTATTTAAGTAAAGAGCCATGGGGTAGGCACCAGACGCGTCATCTTTTGCAGCGATATAAGCATTGCCACCATAGTCTGTAGTGGTTTTCATCCATGCAGAAAGTGCATAAGAATCAGTTGTAGCGCCAATATCTGTACTTGTAGTCTCTGTTGTTTGCACTACATCGTTAGTTCCATCGAAGATGAGGCCAGAACCAAATTTTCCAGCAGTCCAGGTAGTTTGCCCGGCAAATGCAGAAGTAATATTATTATTACCAGTTGAATCATTTGCAGTAGTTCCAGTATTTTCGTCGAGTTTCCAATGTGCAACAGGTCCCGGGGCAAAGTTGTAGAGTAGGTTAACTTCGGTGGGGGAAAGTTCACGACCGTATATACGGACCTCATCAATATCTCCATCGAGAACGAAATTATCATTAGGATATGCTCGACCAAATCGATCAAACGTTATTGCTGAACCGTTTGCTCCCGGATCAGACACGCCAACATACGTACCATTAAGATACATCTTTGCGTCGCCACTCATGCCATCGGCAGTAGCTGTGATGTGATACCAGGTATTGTTTGACATATTTACCGTTACTGCTGATTCTGTATCTCCGCTTGTATTTCGGACGCCAATACTGCTTGAAGCTCCATTAAAGTAAGTTCGTATGTAGCTTGAGCTTGTTCCTCTTCCAAGGGGAATTGTGCTTTTTGTTGCTTCTGATCGAATCCAAAAGCTTGCGGACCACGCTTGACTAGCAGAATAGGTAATATCGTCAAATTCAACATAATCGTCCACTTCAAAATTACCTGCGTTTCCAAACTTCCCCGCATCACCACCGTTTGGACCATTTGTATCAGGACAAGCTCTTCCGTCGTTATTATTACCTGATTCGTCCTGCACATCTTCAGTAGAGCAATTCACAGTCCATGTTGATTCGTTTAAGTTCCAATATCCTCTAAGTCCGTTAGTAAGGGTATTATTATTTTGTGCGCCTAAAATAACGGACGCTTGATTTCCAGCAAGATCACTTTTTACTTGAGCTGTAGACCGAGCATATGGATATATGACGATTTCGTCAAGAAATCCATCCCAGGGATTAGAAGACCCGTCGCTATCCGCGCCGAGGTAAAGATTTGAGCCGGTATTGATAGAGGAGTTGGTTAACGAAGAGTCCGTTCCAACAGAATTGCTATCCACATAAAGAGTGAGGGAAGTTGTACCGTTTTTTACAGCTGAAAACGTGTGCCATTTAGAATCAGCGTAACTCACTGTAGAGCATGCAGAATCGGTTGGATTCCACGTAGAATCATAATCAAGACCAAAACAGAGATATCCTGATGAGTCCATGTATACTTTGTAACCAGCGGTTCCGTAACGAGCAAGAATTATGTCTGTACCACTAACTGTTGAAGGATGTCGGAATGAGCCATTAATTGTAAAACTTCCGGTACCAAAATCAAAATCACCATCGGTTGTTCTGTATCCGTAATCATTAGAACCATCAAATTTCAGCGCCCGACCTCCTGTCATTCTGGCTTGTCCAGAATCTACACTCCATGTTGGCCCGGTGATCGTCAGATTATTTGCGTTTATTGTACTGTCATAGGCTATTGAGCCATAACCTTCATCCATATGCCAGATTGCCACCGGTGATTCACCCTTAGTACTGCTGTCTAGGCCACCAGCTCTATCTATTTGGTTTCCTTCCGAGTGTGCGGCGAGTCCAGCTTGATAAAGATCAGTGACTTGGGTGGAAGTGAGGGCGGTGTCGAAGATACGTAAATCAGATACACTGCGACCGAAAAAATTATCAAACGTTATTGCTGAGCTAAAAGTTGCATTTGTATCAACTGTTGTATCTTGCCCAATCTGGGTGTTACTGATGTATAGACGTAGATCATTTGTCTGCCAGACGCCTACTATATGATGCCACCCTCGAAGATTATAAGTACTCGTTGAAACTCTTCCAGTATTGCCCGTCCCATTAGTCTTATAGTCTAGGAAGAACTGATTGTTATTTGCCGTATTGACAAAAAAACTAATTGCGTTATTTCCTGTCCACGTACCAGAATGGAGAATTTCCTTATAAGCAGCTACTGAAGGATAATACGAAAAATTAACCCAAAAACTAATTGCGCCTGCTGAACCAGCGATATTTCCACTCGCTGCATATGCAAGTGCTCCTGCGGTCCTACTACTCGTACTCTCATGTGCCGTCCCAGTCCAGCTGTATCCTGTTCCTAAAGTTCCGTCCGTGTACGTTGTCGCATAAGCAAGAGCTTCTAATTGTACTCCCTCAATGTAAATAGTTTTCGACACCTGTGCTTCCACACCGTATTCATTTGTTGCGTCTGTGGTTGTTGTCGCATAAGTTACTCGCCACCAACCACCGCCCATGTCGGTATAAGTTCCACCGGCTTGAGCAACACCTTCCCAAACCGGTTTGACTATTGATGAAGAAACAGTGCCGCCGACATTTCCTGTAGTACCATCATAAGCGTAAAAAGATAATGTGTGCGTCGCTGTGGAATTTGGGTCAATGCCAATAGTATCCATATTGCTTGTTCCGGCGATGGCATCAGCAGAAGCAATCAGTTTTAATGATTTTGAACCGAATTTGTAGTAAGGAGCAGTAGTATTTTCACTGGCAGTCAAATTGGCGCCAACGGCGTCCCAATTAGTGTTGTAAGTAGTATGATCAAAAGAAGGATTGGTGATTTTGTTGGTGGTGCCTTCTTCGATGAAGATGCCTTCATGGCCGGCATAGGATTGACGGGAAACATTACCGGTGTCAGAGGCGCTGGCGTCAACACCGACGAGTCCGGCCACGTACTTAGCGCCCGTGATAGTGCCATGATTGCCATTACCGCTATCATCAATCGTTTTCCCTGTATTTCTCGGGTCATTCCCGTTTTCGTCAAAATGAAGAAGAAGTTTTGTATTGGAGTCGCGGACAAAGGGGGCCGTAGGGGCTATGAAATTGGAAGTATAGCGGATCGAGTTACTTAATCTTAATTCATCTAAATCAGAATATAGTCTTGCAGCGCCACCCCATGAACCCGCAAGTGTATAGGAAGTTAGCGTGATACTTGATGCTCCAAAAGCACCACCTGAATATTGTGTGCCGTTAATATAAAACGTTACTGAACCACTATCAAAAGTCATTGCCACATGAGTCCATGTATTGAAAGAAATTGTAGCGCCGCTGGTACTGATTGTGTTTCCAGTACAAGACATTGGATAAAAAGAGAGACCAGCTGAGTATGCCTTAAACACGTAATTACCACATGCGCCAGATCCTGCCCAGGGAATATTCACCCAGCCAACTGGTGCGTTTTGTTCAAGATAGATCCATGTTTCTACTGTAAATTTATCGAGCGTTACAGATATGTTTCCATTCACGTAACTCCCAGAAGTAAAACTCATCGCGCTTTTGGAGCCGGAGTAGCGCACGGCGCCGGATTCGGTAGAGGGGGTTTCGCCGGCGGCGCAGGTCGTCGACCCGTCAAAAGGACAGACGAGGGTAGCATTGATTGATGAGGTGGTATCAAAAGCATCATCAGTCGAGCTTGGAGTAGAAGCACCGGAATTGTTGTAGTAAACATAGTAGTCCGTCGAGCTGGCGGTAGTATTAAGCGCAGCTTGGAGTTTAAAATTTACTTTGGTGGTGGTACTTGTTGAACAGGTTGTTCCGCTTGGAAAAACCAGATGACGGGTGACTTCGGTGGCTTGAGAGCTTGATGGTTGATAAAGAATTCGCAGATCATCGCAGTCGGACTGTAGTTTCCCACTGTCATAAAGGGTTTTTGTATCCACCGTGATTGTTACCGTCGTTCCAGACGAGAGATTTGCAGCAGAATTATTCGTTAAAGTAAGCTGTTTTCGTTGTTCCCATGAAGTCCCACCGTTTGGCCACCACTGAACTGCTTTTACTTGTTTTACATATTTTAAGCTCAAGTAAACGAGGGGAGTAGTAATTATAAGAAAAAAAACAAAAAAGAGAAGAAAATTTCTCGTCCGTTTTCCACCAACCTTAGAGGTTGTTTGAGTTCGCAACCTTGGGTCGACTGAACCGAGACCGAGAAGAATTACTAATGCTTTTCCAATAAGCTCTTCCCAAGCGAGCCAGGCTCGCACAATAAAATGTCGTTTATTTTTTATTTCACTATGTTTGGAGTATGCGTATCTCATGTTAGACATTTTATTGTATATAAGGCTAAAGAGAGCCTTAAAATGGTATATTAAATCAACTTGAAAAACTCTGTAATATCTTGAATAAATGTATGAATATCAGCTTGATTTTTGCCTTGATCATGTAGATTCTTTTCAAATGCAAGAATGTCTGGGTTGAGATAAAGTTGTTTTGATACGTGAGTATCGGAAATATTTCGTAAATCCTTCGATGGATTTTCTTCTATCCAACCTTGCGTTTGAGCAAACTTACAGAATTTACGTAATGTAGAAAGTCGACGATTAATTGTCCTGCGAGGAAGGTTGTTTTCGACGAGGTAGTCTTTGTACTCGTTAAGAAGATTTCCGCTTAGAGATTCAAAGCTTGGTGAAGCCTCAGTGAGGTTGCGTGAACGAAGGTAAAATTCGAGCCAGCCTATAAAGTGTCTATAGTCCGAGAGGTAGTTTTTTGTGGAATTTTGACTTAAATTAATTACCGCACTAAGGTAGTTACGAAATTCTGCCTCAACATTATAAAGATTATACCCTATATTTTGATCTACTAAATTATTATCCATATACAATCATAATAAAGAAAAGTAAATAGGCTTGTCAAGTAGTATTTATGATATGGTTTGATGTCTTATGATTGGAAATTTGAGAGATGAAATTTCAGAGTGTAAATAGACCTATATCTATATTTAATCAACTTTAATACTATTCCCGCACAACTTATTGAGCTGAATTTTAGTATCAAAGTAGATACTTTATCCTATAGAATACACATCTTATAATATTTATGATACTAAGTATGAAATACAAATGAGGGTGTATTTTTTATAAGGCTTTATTGAGCCCTAAAATCATTTTTGTAGTTACTGGTTGCTGTATTAATCTATTTTGCTCACTATGTATTTTGATATGTTTTTATAGTTTGTTTTAATATCTTATGTTTCTTATTAGATATTGCTTAGGTTTAGATTGTTAGAGCAAGCAGCATGTTGATTTAGGCCCTACATAGTGTCATATTTATACATTTTTATCACGAATGTCTCTTCTTATCCTTTTTTTAAAACACGCGGTTTTTTTAATAGATTTTTTTATTTAGGAATAACGTTATTTATACACGAATATGGCAGAAGCAATATTTGGCTGCCAGATTAGAAGTAGGAGGTGTTTTGATCGTGCAAATGCCACAAACTATTCTCTTGCAAAGCAAACCTTAAGATTGTCGACAATTTCGATATCTCCGCAGGTAATATAGGGAATAACAAAGACTCCTTCTTTATCTGATTTGAGGTCAAATGTTGCCTGTCCAAGCTCATTTGTTACAGCTTTAATAGTATCGATTGTATAGTCTAGACTGTTTGCTACAGACACAGTGAGTCCCTCAACTGGTAGTCCTCTTTGATTAAGGCAAAAGACAGTCAATCGTACTGTAGAACCACAAGCTGGCGTTAAAAAGGCGTACGCGTTGTCTGGTGATACTGCGCGTACTTTTGTACGGGTTTGAATAACATAGAGTCTTTCCTCATAAAAAAAATAACCGGCGAGACTAAGTAAAAGTAATATAAAAGCAATAAATGCAACGATATGCCAGGTTCGCATGCAATAAGTATAATGAATTATGAAGTGTGAATAAAGAAGTAAAAGATTTATTGATCTACCAAATCATGCCCTGGTCTAAAAGCGAGGGGATATCTCTTCCTTTTTCTCATCCAAAGCAGGAAAAAAAGTATAAAGATCTCAAATAGTAATATAAAATATATAAAGTAACTGAGAAGTGGAGCGAGAAATCTAAGGGCATCTATAATTATTGCAAGCCACCATGGCAGAATTTTTACAGATAATGAACTACTTTTTCCTGATAAGTCTTCTTTGAACTCACTAGCTGTATACATTCTTAACGTTTGTGGATTATTAGTTGGTAAACTTGTTGAATAAATACCATTTATATCGGACGTAGTTTTTATTTTTGGTAAAGATGAGTCTGTATTTTCTGCAAAAAAAGCTAATGTCACATCGCTGTTAGGAACAGTTTCTCCACTTAATACACCATATTCATCAACAACATATTCGTGACTATTCACCGAAAGTGTGGGGGATAGAATGACAGGACCTATCGTTACATTTTTTCGAACATCAAACGGGGGTAAGCACACAGGTTGAGTCACCCTTCCTTGTGAATCAACAGACATCAGGCACGCTTCGCGCGGTGAGAGGGGAGAGAAGCGATTTTCAAAGATAAAATAACCCGTCTCATCTGACCTTGTTTCATCATAAATACCTTGACCTTGAATGATAACGCGAGCAAACGGACTCGTGTATCCAAAGAGTGTGAAGCGTGCATCACCTATAAAAGCAGAAACAGTTGATGAAGACTTAATTTTAGGCTCAGAGGCAAGAACTTTACTTGAGGCTCCTAAGAATAAATAAGTTGTGAGAAAAAAGGTTATGAGAAGAAGAGATACGTAATACCTAATACCTAATACGTAATACATAATTCCTATTTCTCTTTGAGTTCTTCTCGGAGCTTCTCCACTTCTTCGTGTTCTTTTTTGAGCTGTTTCTCAAGCTGAGAATCTCGACGAATGAGGTTGGTATATGCTTGTTTAAATACAAAGATAAGTATGAGAAGCGCTAGTATAATTGCTGCAACAACTTTCCATGGGAATACCCAAAAACTTGTACTTCTTTGTACAATTTGTCCGGTATCTCCATACGAAGCTGATATTAAAATAGTATATTTTCCAAACATCCATTTTCTACCGAGAGTATTGAAGTAGGTTCGCGAAGCATCAGGAAAAATATTGACTTCTTCAAGTTTTTGTTGTTCAACTGTGCCGCCAACAATATTCGTAAGCGTGATACTTCCTCGCGGCCTAATGTGATAGTCTCCCCGATTAAGAAGATCTGCTTCAACATCAACTGGTCCGTATTCTACAAATGATGGAGCGAATAAGCGGGAGATTATAGCTTTTTCAGTAACAGGGCCATTGACTCTAATGTATACAAGTCCTGCGATTCGTGGTTGTACACCTGCTCCTGCCTCACGAGGTGAATCTACAGAGGTTGGAAACGAGCCTGTTGGTTCAAAATAAATAGCAACGTATCTTCCACCAGGACGTGCATCAGCAGGCACATTCATTTTAGCTTGAATTTCAACTTTGTCATTTGGAGAAATCGACATTCGATCATAGGGAAGTGTGATCCAAGATGCCGCTGAAAAACGAGGTGATGCTTGAGTAATATCATCAATGATTCGTGGTGTTCCTTTATCACCCTCAACAACAAAATCTCCCACTCTTAAAAAACCTGACGTAGGGGATTCGCCGAGATTAAAAAAACGTATTGGAATAGCTGTTTTTTCTCCTGGATCAACAGTGATTTCTTGCCTTGCCGGAGCTACCTGAAGGGGAATACTGAGTTGCGCGAAAACTTCATTTGATTTGAGATTTGAAATTTGAGAAAGGAGAATAAAGAACACAAAAACTACAATAGAGCTTTTTATGGTCGTTGTTAAAAGACTTTTTTCTTTACGGTATTTTTGCATATTAATTTTCCAATCTCAAATTTCAAATCTCAAATCATCTCACATGCCACTAAAACGTCGCTGTTGCTGTATATCTCACGATGCTTTGATAATATCCTGCAGGTTGTGTATCAGAGACCGAAATTCGATAGCATACATATATGTTTTTCGAGCTTACTTGATTTGCATTTGACATAACAGTTACAGCAGCCTGACTGTCTTCTTGATCAGCGAATTGAGCAGCGCAGAAATCTGAACCAGCCCCGTCACATGTCCCACTTGTGCCATCCCACTCCCAGGCCGCATCGGTTCCGTCTGATGAATCTAAAGAAAACCCAAAGCCATTATTTGTGGACGTTTCCCAGTCATCAACGGCAGCAGCCAAATGTGTGCACGTAGTACCATCACACGTAGTATCTTGTATACAATCACTTGATTCACCTACGTCACCCGTACATGCTCCGCCGTCTTTTCCTAACTGATCAGTATGTACAGTGGTCACAGCATAGCCTCCTTGCGCGTTTGTTGATACTTGTAAATCATGAGCTGCGTCATAAAATGTTTCCGTTGCAGCAAGCGTACTATATGGAACAGAAGTTGCGGTAGTATCTACGTCTGGATTTACCCCACAAGCTGTAGCGGCTGTGGTTACTGCACTTACCGTAAACGATAGTGTTTCATCTACCGTTGTAGAAACAAGGACTGCTTCAACCGGTGCAACTTTTATATCTACACTGTCAAGAGCAACATCTACAGTATCATCGTCCCATGTTGTTACGTCAACTGTATACGTGTCAGCTGCCCCTTGGGTGTGACCCGACGTAATAGGAGCAGGATTAATGATGCCTGGAGCAGCATCGATAGAAATAGTTATGGCTGATCCTGCAGCACAAGTAGTTGTTGTTCGATCTATTCTTATAGTATGATCAGTTGAGGAAGTACCACAGGTGATAGTTTCTGTGGTGTCCCAATTACCAGGAGTACAACCCGCAGTAACACTAACATCACCCGCGGCAACTATTTGACCAGCGGGACCACCAGATTTTCCAAGATCAAAACCATTGGTCGCTATACTTGAATTATGATCTGGTATCCCATCACACGGGACTGTATTAGCATTTTTCGCTGGAATAGTAACTACCATATATCCATCTATTGGAATTTCAGTCGCGGTTGTAAATGTTATTGTCCAAGCCCCCGAGGCAGAAGCTACTACATAGTCAGTTGCCTCAAGCGCTCCAACTAAGCTTGGAGTGAAAGTAAATGTATCAGTATCAGTGATTGTTTGCGCTGTATATGTTCTGTTATCTGAACATCCGTTTTCTCCTGCATCAGGGAAACAAAAGACATCATTTGGAAATAAATGATCCGTGTCATTATCAGAGTTACCTGATGTATCAATATCAACAGTTGTTTGCCCAGCAGCTGGTGTACCGCTTACTCCAGCTTTATATGAAAGTCGGGAGTTCCCTAAAGTAATTGAAGCAGTGGTAAGCGCGTCTGATCCTACTGGTTGAGGATATTTAAAGAATAAAAAACCGAACTGAAGAAAGAAAAATAAAAAGAGGATAGATTTATGAACAAATTTGCTTTTTTTCATACAACTAATTACGGATATGTATATTTGTAATCTTTTTTAAATGCGTTGTCAAGAGGATTTTCTAATTTATAGATTGATGACTGAAAAATAATCTCACATTTTTATATTTAAGTATTGACAAAATATTTTTCGTCTGTTACTCTGAATACTAGATAGCATACGACAGTACTTAAATGACGGTCGTACATTAATATCTTTTAAAGTTACTTTTTATGCCTGTTAAAGAAAGACGAACAAAAATCCTTCTCCTTTTTTTCTTAATTCGCGATACAAGTTTTGAATACGTATCTTTTACCCCAACACTACTTAAGATGTTTGATCTCACACTTAATCAGAAAACAAAAGGGACGTTGACAGCAATGCTCAAAGATGAACTGCTAGAAAAAGGTGAAGCAAGCCAAAACGAAGACGAACTTCCTCAATATAAACTTACTGAGAAAGGTTTTTACGAGCTCTGTCTTGAATTTCCCTCTTTCCGTTTCTTAAGAGATGAATGGGATGGTATGTGGAGAATAATTTCTTATGAAATCCCAGAAAATAAACGACATCTACGAGATAGATTACGCAGAGAAATGAGAGGTTGGGGATTAGGTCCTTGGCATAGGTCATTTTGGATGACAGCACATCCTGTTATTAGCGCATTGCGAGATCTTGTATATGGAAAAGAAGAGGCTCAATATATACAAGCTTTTGAATCAACTCATATGTTTGGAGATATGGATGTACTAGTGGAGAAGGTTTGGGGTAAAACGGAGCTTGAAAAACAGTATAAAGAATTGTTTAAATATTGGCACGCGATTTTATCTAAAGAGCTTTCAAAAGAGGATAAAATGCAGGAAGTAATTTATGAGTATATAAAAACCCTTCGTGATGATCCGGGACTTCCAACAACGCTCGTAGGGAAAAAATGGATCGGATATGAAGCTTTCTCTATCTTCAAAGAAATGAGAGGAATTCTCCTGAGTTAAGAGAATTTTAATCTTCGTGTGATAATATTGCTCCTATTTTAGTACTTAATATAGGGTTTAACTACCCTTGTCATCCCGAACCCTGATATCTTTCAGAGTTTATTTAATAGAGACCTCTCTATTAGTGTCATCCCGAATCCACCGACTGGCGGAATTCGGGATCTAGAAAGATGTCATCCTGAATTTAATTCAGGATCCCGAACAATATGTATTATGTTTTTAGCAAAAGAGCAAAAGATATAGATTGGATGATCTTTTTATCAAATATCGAGATGCCGAATCAAGTTCGGCATGACGCGCCAGGATTATCGAGATGCCGAAGCAGGTTCGGCATGACATGTTTCCTGCCTTTATGTCAGGGGCACGTCTGGCATGGTTAATTATAGTTGTCATCCTGAATCGGCCGATTGGCGGAATTCAGGATCCCGAACGGAGATGTTGAATCAAGTTTAGCATGACATATCCGCTCCTATTATTATATGGAACCTGATGAAGAAAACACATACCAAAAACTGAAGCATATCATACAAGAGTATCGTATGGAATTTCTATTTCTTTTTCTTGCCCTTACGGGCGTAATAATTTCATTTTGGTTTTTTATAACAGTCTATAAAGGAGAATCAGAAACAAAAATTAATATCATTAAAGATGAGAAAGAAATTGAGAATGGAGATTTAAGATTTGAGAATGACGAACGGATATTTATTGATATATCAGGAGCTGTTAATAAACCTGGGCTCTATGAGCTTTCCCCGCAATCCCGCATCAAAGATGCACTCGAAAAAGCACAGGGGCTAAGCACATCAGCAGATAGCGATTTTTTTAATAGGAACTATAACCTAGCACGAATTCTTGTTGACCAGGAAAAAATATACGTTCCATCCAAACAAGAGGTGGTAAACGGTGTTTTTATTGAAGGTGTTTACACGATTGGACAAAGTAATATTTCGCAAAAAATAGCCTCAGAAAAAACTCAAGGTGGAGATAAGGTAAATATAAATAACGCATCTCAAAAAGAACTAGAATCATTACCAGGGATTGGACCTGTTACTGCTAGAAAGATTATTGAAAGTCGTCCGTATTCAAGCGCAGAGGAGTTGGTAGAAAAAAAGATTGTGAGTCAAAAAATGCTTGATGAGATTAAGAGTTTAATTATTCTTCAATGATATCTCCTGAAATCTTTACTGCTGTTATAAATTCGTATCTTCCAGAACCTCAAGCCTCGCTTTTAAACGGGATACTATTCGGGGTTGATGTAAAAGCGAGCGGAGAATTTTACTATCAACTCAAAAGAGTCGGACTTTTACATATTGTTGTCCTTTCAGGAATCAATATTACGCTATTAGGAGTGATGGTTTCACATGCTACAAGTAAATTCA
>MFZX01000039.1 GCA_001788095.1 Candidatus Roizmanbacteria bacterium RIFCSPHIGHO2_12_FULL_37_23 | reverse complement strand
AAACGGACACACAGGACAAATAGGTATAAATAAGTGGGAAATTATTTGAGTAAGTGCCCAAACTGCATTTCTAGTTTTTTTAACTTCGGTGGAATTGTAACTTGACAGTAAGGATTATCGGGATTTTTCTCAAAATATTTTTGGTGGTAGTCTTCTGCGGAATAAAAAGTATCAAGTTTTTGTAATTGTGTAGTAATATGGTCTGAATATTTCTTCGTCATTTTTTTAATCATTTCTTCAGCAATTTTCTTCTGCTCCTCTGTTGTGAATAAAATAATAGATCGATATTGTGTACCAACATCATTTCCTTGACGATTAAGTGTGATTGGATCATGGGCTGCAAAAAATACTTCAAGTAAATCATTATATGTGATAACTGTGGGATCGAATTCAATTTTAATAACTTCAGCATGACCTGTTTTTTCATCACTTACGTCCCCGTATGTTGGGTTTTCTGTTGTTCCGCCTGCATAACCTGAAGTAACAGAAGTTATTCCTTTGAGTTTTGTAAACACTGCTTCCACACACCAAAAACACCCGCCACCAAATACTGCAGTTTCGTGTTTCATGTAGATATTTAATGAATCACAGGACGCATTTTCATAATTATTATTCAATATATAACACAAAGAATCTTACATTGATGTAATTTTACTTACATATTATTTAACCTTGGCAAATATGTATCCAGCGACAAAGACTTCGATATACCCTGTAATTGTCCACAATAATACCATAGGAAGCGATACTTGAAAACTCGTGTATGTTATAAACATACCCGGAATGGTAGCGATAATAAAATAGATTTTTGCAAAATGTAATGCCTTGTGTATTTCGTCACCTTTAAGATGTGGTTTGAGAAGTCCCCATAATAGGAATTTATTCTTATTATAAAAAAACAAGCATGGGGGCAGAGACGACAAACGTCCGATAAAAAGAGGTGGCGGCGAACCGTCACATCAGTTATCAAACGCAGGTAATCCCTGCCCCCTCTCGCTCGCTAGCGACTACCGACCCCAGTAGGCCGACGTCATACAGCCTCGGCCGTTGACGTAGGTCGAGCCCGGGGGGCAGCTCACGCCGGTTGCCGCCGACGAAGGCGTCGTGGTGGTCTGGTGACCACCGATGCCGGCCGAGGAGTAGTCGTAGCCGGGGTAGGCCGGCTGCTGGGAGCGATAGGTGTTACCGGACCAGAGAGTCCCGGTCTTGCTGCAGTCACCGTAGGTTGTCAGACACGAGCTCTTGATCCACCCGTCGAAGGGTACTCCATCGACATCCACGCCCGTGGATCGGTACCTACCACCGGTGTCACCCCAGATTGAGACCGTAGTGTCCTTGCCGACGTACGTCATCTGGCGCGACTTGTCGGGCGAGATCTTGTTCGTGTCCAGGTCGTTGACCGGACACGAGGCGTTGGTGAGACCGTAACAGTTCGGCCTCGGGTAGTAGGCCTCCACCGGCGGCTGGACTGCCACGCCGCTGGGGACACACCACATCACGTTGTCGATCCACTGCCAGGAGGACCCCTTCGGGCATCCGGCACCGACTTGCGCCGAGGCAGTGTGGGTGTTGGCGGCGAAGCCGACCAACACGAGAGCGACGATGGCGACGAAGAGCGTCGCCGGCCTGAGCCACAGCTGATGCTTCATGAGCTTCGTTCGCGCTCCTTTCAAGCGCTATCCCAGCTATTCCCCTGGGCGGGTCTAGTAGAAATACGGACACATCAAATACTATAAGCCTATAGTACTAATGCGTCCGTATTTCCTTTTTTATGTAGCGAGCGATATTTTAAAGTGCTTTGGTATTTTTCTGCACACGCAAAAGGCACAGAAAAACACTCATATATGCCCTATAGTATATCATACGCATCCAAAATTTTCAATCAAGGATATAAGTAGAAATAGGTGTGTGAAGTACATCACACACCGCATGTGTGATGAGGCTCACACACCACTAAGATTATCATCCCCTAACACTTGATTTTATTCCACAATTTAACTACGATAAATACAGGTATGGAACAAGATTCTACACCCCTCGTACAGGAACACTCTCCAAAAAAAACTGTTCGCATTTACAAAGTAGCTCTGTTCACAGGACTGCTTTTCGTCGTAATTGTATTAGGTGTATTTCTATTATTAAACCGCAAAACGAGCTCAAAAAATCAATCGCCATCGATTACACCATCTCAAACACCAAAAATAACAGAGGTAATTTCAACGCCAACCATGCAACTAAATGTTCTTGATGCACAAAATAGACTACTTTTTATACGAGATCCTGATCCTCAAGCATATAATGACTATCAAGCATGGGTTTTGTATCCAGACGGACGAGAAGAACAGATTGAGCTCCCTACTTTCTCACAAGCATTCAAGTATCCGCATAGCGCGCAAGTCTTCTTTATAACACCAAACGACAACTCAAAGTTGTTTGTCAAAAATATCATTACAAACACGATTAAAGAATATACCCTTATCAAGCATCCAGAACCTAATACTCACTCAAATACAGATATACAAAATGTGAAGAATATATCTCCAGATGGCTCATATATTGTTTTTTCAACTTACTTTACTGTAGACTGCCCTCCCATCACATTTCCTCCAGATTTTGAGGGTGGTTACGGCCCATGCGAACCATCTCCTGCTCCCGATTTTACATCTGGCTACTACTTTCACCATATGCAAACCCAAAAAAACATATATCTTGCTGACTTTATTTATGGTATTAAATGGGACCTTGATAAAAAAATCCTCTATTATGTCGATAATACGTATCAGAAAACAGGATTGAATACGATTAGTCTCGCGACTGGTGAGATAAAACAAATTGATGCAGCAAAATATTTTGGTTATTCAGCCTATCCTTTATCAACATCAAATATACTTATAAAAACTGAGGGGAGTACTGGCGACACACCTGGAACAACGTCTTTTAGCCGCGTCGTTATATCTAACCTCGATACAGATGAAGAAATGATTTTGGACGAAGGAAAATGGGCTGATATTCAGCCATTTATAGCAATAAGCCCAGATGAAAAATATTTCATGTACGAGCGAACGGCTCATATTGATGGTTTCCAATATGGTAGTCTGAACCTTGTCTCACTTACAGATAAATCTGTACGTCAGATCACCCCAAGCTCCAATGCGGTCTCATATGATGCACGAGGAGTTTGGACAAATAACGATACATTTGTAACATTAGTCTATACCATGCCAGACGGTATAAATGCGAATAATTATCTGGTGAGTATTAACATACAAACAGGTGAGATAAAAAAATTAACTCCAGAAAACGTATTGAGCTTCTAAGTGCTTAAATAACCATCCCGGAAAAAAGAAGGAAAAGCATTAAAGCAGTAATAAGGCCAAAATAAGCTACAGTTTGTAGAAAAAGATTTATGGAATTTTTCTTCTTCCCATCAAAGTAAAGCTGGAATCTTAATCATTATATAACAATAATGATAAAATCATTGAGTAACCCGCTAATACGTGTGGATTTCTTACATTCTTGATTTATTGCACATAATTTGCAATAATTGCGGTGATATAGAAGACATCTCTCTTTCAATAGATAATCATCATTTAGAATTTTATGGCCTTTGTGCCACATGCCAGTAATGAATCCCACGCTTTACTATATTCTTATTGCCAGCTTAGCAACTAGCTTTATTTCGTTTGTCGGAGTTTTGATAATTAATCAGTCGGTAAAAAAAAGACTTCTCGACTATCTTTTCAGCTTTGCAGCAGGAGTAATGCTCTCAACAGCTTTTTTAGACCTTTTACCTGAAACTCTTGAGATGGAAAATAAACGTTCTACCTTTGTTTTTGTTCTGGTGGGAATTGTTATTTTTTTTCTTCTGGAGAAAGTTATTAGGCTTCTACATCACCATGACAACAGGAAACCGATTATTAAACCGACTGTTTCTTTAGTCATGATTGGAGATACCTTCCATAATTTTTTCGATGGATTGGCAATTGCTGCAGGTTTTCTTGTTAACCCAAGTCTGGGATTGGTGGTAACTATTGCTATTATTGCCCATGAAATTCCTCATGAAATTGCAGATTTTAGTATCTTTATTCATGGTGGACTTTCGAGAATGAGAGCACTATTTTATAATTTTCTCTCGGCTTTATCTGCCGTACTAGGTGGATTATTGGGGTATTTTTTCATTAATTTCTTTGAAAAAATCAATTACATAATTATCGCAATGACAGCTGGAGTATTTATCTATATAGCATGCGTCGATCTAATCCCTGAGGTCCAAAAAGAGAAAGGGAAATACATAAGTTGGATTCAATCGATTACATTTCTGATCGGCATTGTAATAATGTATGTTTTTCAGACGTATCTTGGCCATTAAGGACCTTCTCAAGGAATAAGCTATTTCGCAGAAATGTATGTTTTTAGTTTCGATAGGTCTAATTCGGTCCTGTTATCAATGTAATTTCCTTCAATCTCCCCTTCTCCGTTCACCCAAACTCTTTCTGGAACAAATGTATATGCTCGTCGAGGATATTTCTTTAAGAAATTGATCACATCTCTTGGTTTTCTTTTTTCTCTTTTATATATGTGTTTTATGGCAATTAAAATATCTTTGGGATTATGTAACTCATATGCTTTTCCTTCAAAATATACGCCAAAACCTGTACTTGCCGGTACTATGGAATCATAAATTGTGACAAATACATGCGGATTATTGCGTACATTCTCAGAATGTTGATTTAATTTCCAGGAAAGCCAATAAAAATTTAGGTTTTCATCAAATGCACAATATACCGGCGTATTCCATGGCTTTCCATCTGGAGTAATAGAAGCAATATTTATGTATAAAATATCTTTTATGACTTGAGCTGCTTTTTTTATAAACCCTTCCATAGAAGCTAATTATACCAAGTCATGAAATACTTCTTTAAAAAAATCGACGACTAACTTAGTCACCATGCTTTCATGCGGTTCTTCGTGAAATCCGTGTTCTGAGCCATGTATGGGTACAAACTTTTTATGTTTATTTGGTAGTACTTCATAACAATCATAAGCGTCTTGATATGGTACTTTTGTATCCCCTGTTCCGTGCATAACAAGTAAAGGATTCGAATATTTCTTCAGTGCTTCACAAGGAGCATATTTTTCCATTTCTTCAAACAATGTTTTGCCAAGTGCAAAATCGTGAGAGCCCACCTTGATAAAACCATCTTTCTCTAAACGAGCAGGAAGGTTGCTGAAATACTGCTTTCCCCACGGTGTTATGGGTTCTAAAAATGCATGCCTGTAGTTCATAACAGGATTAGCCAGTAGTAAGGCGTCAATTTTTTCAAGATTATCTGATGTATATAGCGCAGCTATACTGCCTCCAAAACTTGCTGCTGCTAATCCAATCCTCTCATTTTTTTCGTTTTTTAAAAAGGTCATTACATCACGCATATCCTGGAGCTCCCCAGAGATAGTAAAATCAGTTATAGAATTCCCTGAACTTGCTCCATGCGCTCTAAAATCAAATCGAAATGTTGAATATCCAGCATTATTTAGTTCATCCTCGGCGCGTACAAAAATACCTTCATTTTCTTTATCTACAGTCATGCCGTGTGCAAAAACTATAGCAGTATGAGAATCATTAACTTTGTTATAAACAGCATCTAATATGAAGCCATCTTGAGTTTGGATATGCATATTCGATTATTGAGAAGCTTTAATCTTACCTCGCGATTATGTAAGTTATTGTAACAAAAAGAACATAAACATACTTACTATGGTATAATATGCGTAGATATTAAGATTCTAGGATATTTTTCTTCAAGATCATAACCTCTATCTTCGTATCCCCCAATTCATATGGTAAAAAAACGCGTGCTTCGTTCAACGAGCACACAACTCATATATCAGGCGGCTCTTGCACAAGGCCTTGAGGTAAAAATTGAATCAACTCGATTTAATCTATTTTCGGTTGTAATCGGACATAAAAAAATCTTTATTAAAGGAACAAATATGCCTATCAATCCTCAAAGCTCATGCATAATAGCAAACAACAAATTTCTATCAAAGAAAATATTTAAACAGAATAAAATTTCAACACCTAAAAGCTGGTTGGTTTCGTCTATAACAAAAGCACGAAAACTTATCGTAAAACGAAATATTTTCCCCTGTGTTATAAAACCAATTTCTGGAGCCCATGGCAATGAAGTCTATGCAAATATAGAGACATCTCAAGAGCTTGATCAAGTTCTCCATGATTTCTCAAAAAAACCTCATGATAATATTCTTATTGAGGAACATATACAAGGCACTGATTATAGAATTCTCGTGATTGGTGATATGATTTCGGCCGTTACAAAAAGGATTCCTGCTCATGTTATTGGTGATGGACGAAGTACCATAAAGGAACTTATTAGGAAATTTAATACAAATCCTTTAATTGGTAAAAAATACGAAAAACCAATGTGCAAAATACGTATAAATTTCGAGTTATCAAGAACTCTTAAAAAAAACGGTCTTACGCTACAAAGTATTATTAGACAAAAAAGAACTGTTTTTCTAAAACAAAATGCCAATATCAGTGCTGGCGGAATAAGCAGGGATGTCACACGCACTATAAACCCAGATTCTAAAGCTTTAGCCATAAAAGCGGCGCAAGTACTTGGTATGGAATTTTGCGGGGTTGATATAATGTATGATAATCAGACAAAGAAATCATATGTAATAGAAGTTAACGATTGCCCGGGAATTGATATACATCATTTTCCGGTTATAGGTGATTCACAAAATGTTGCAGGAGATGTCATAAAATATCTCATTTCCAAAAATGAAGATACAATCATTCCTCAAGACATTCTGGTCCCTTTCGAAAATACACATTTACACATTGTAAGGCAAACTAATTAGGTTTCTTACTCAAAATATGGAAGGTAGGTGAGAAAATATGGATCAAAATAAACTATTTGTAGGCGGACTCCCATGGTCAGTTACAAGCGAAAGTTTGAAAGAACTCTTTGCTCAATATGGCGAGATAAAAGAAGCAATCATCATCAATGATAGAGATACCGGTAAATCAAAAGGTTTTGGATTTGTAACCTTTACAAATGCAAACGATGCTCAAAAAGCATTGGAAATGAGTGGAAAAGAAATCGATGGTAGATCAATTGTGGTGAATGTTGCAAAACCACGTGAAAATAATGGAGGTTTTAGAAGAAATGAAAACCGTTTTGGTGGTGGCCGCAGAAACAAATATTAATCTCGAATCGTAATAATAAGTCTAGCAGTAATTTTTAGTAAAAAAATTCTAGAATTACTGCTAGCTTATTTTTATTTTAGTTCTTTGCTAAAAATAAGCCAATCTTGCATTAAATAATGTTTTTTTAATTCTCCGGTATTTTGATATCCAAGTTTTTCATAGAAATTGATAGCATCCCAACCTACTCCAGTGGTTAAAAATATTTTGTGTACTCCTTTTTGCTTTGCTATTTTTTCTGCTTTTTCAATAAGAGCTCTTCCAATGCCTTGTCGATGCATTGAGTGGCTCACGACGATAGATACTATCTCCATTACTCCTGCTTTTATACAATAATGTAATATGCCCAAAATAACGTTATCATCAACGGCACGAATATAATGAACATCTTCTATCCATCTTCCCGATTTCCCGAAATGATTTTTGTCAGCAATAGACCATTCTCGATCACTAAATGCAACCATCTCTTTATTTTTTCCCTTCGAAGTATAAAATCTCATAATCCTTCTTGTTTTAGTCTTTAACAGCAATCATGCTTATTTCAACTTTTACCCCAAGGGGGAGTTCTTTGACACAAACAGTTTCTCTTGCAGGATATGGAGCAGAAAAATAACTTCCATACACTTCATTAATCTCACTGTAAGCTGATATATCTGTAACATAAATTGTCGTTTTAACCACATTGGCAAAAGATGTTCCAGCAGCTTCCAGAATCGCTTGAAGATTTTTCATGATCTGGTGTGTTTGTTCTTTTATAGTTCCTTCAAGGAGTTGGCCTTCTGGAGTCAAACAAATGCATCCTTGTGTGAAAACAAATTTATTTGCAATAATTGCCTGCGAATGAGGACTCGTTCCTGCCTGAGGAGCTTTAGTGGTTTCAACCTTGGTTTTCATTTTAACTATATTACTAGTGTAATTATAATACTTAATTCATAACCGAATCCTTCCACACGCATATTCGGCAACTGCCTTGGGATACAATTCATTACAGTTGATTAAGGGTATATATACGTCGGACTGTTTTAAAACTAATGGCAACTCAGTACAAGCAAGTAAAATAGCTTCAGCTCCATTTTTTTGTAAATTTCCGATTACCTTCTTTACTATCTCAGAATCCCTAAGAGTAATTCTGCCACCAATCACGTCTAAAATCACCTCACCTACTTCATTCTGGTCAGACTTTTTAGGCCTAATTAAATTAATCTTCTCTTTTTCAAAAAGCGTATGACAAACTTTTTTCTCTAAGGTAGCCTCTGTAGCAAGGATACCGAGAGTTTTATATCTTCTATTTTTTGCATATTCTGCCAGTATTGGGGTGATAGGAATAATTGGAATTTTTACTAAAGGTTGTAGTTTTTCGATAAAATACTGGAGTGAAATACACGTAATAATCACAAAATCAGCCCCCTCTCGCTCCAGTCCATAAATAGCATCAGCGATTAAATAGAATGTTTTTTCTTCGTTTTCAACCCCTTCAACCAGGCTTGGAGTTGGCACGCTATAAATAATCATAGGAGGGTAATCTGCTACATGTCTGGCTCCAAAATTATCCTGAAAATATTTTACAATAAGATCATAAAACGCTATAGTTGAGGCTGGACCTTGACCACCAATAATGCCAATTTTCTTATAATTATTCATATGGGAGCATTATATCAAGCACTTGACAAGAGGCCAAACTGATGTCATAATTGTTGACACATGATGACACCAATCGACTATTTAACCAAGCTTGGCTTATCTAAAAAACAAGTTAAGATTTATCTTGATCTAGCAACATATCCTGAATCCACAGTTGTTCACATACACAAAAGGATTCAACTACCACGAAGCTCAATATATCTTGAACTAGAGCGTCTCATCGACAATGGCTATGTTATTTCAAAAAAAGTTGGCAAATCTACTTTCTATAGAATTAGCAACCCTAAGATACTGAGACTGATTTTGGAGGAAAAAAACGAAAAACTTCAATTTCTTACTCAAAATTTGGATACATTTAGCGAAAGCATCAAAGAATTTGAGGTTGCAAAAAATACACAAAAAACAATCAATATCTATAAAGGCCAAGCAGGAATCAAACAGCTTCTTTGGAACATAATTATTTCAAAAGCAGATCTTGTGATTGGTTTTAGCCCAGGACAACTTGAGCACGTGACTGACAGAGATTTTGCTGAAAAGTGGCGAGAAGAATTTCGAAATTTGAACATGCACAATAAAATAATCTTTAATAAACCTGCCCCACTTACATGGTCTGATATTCCTAATTTTTTAGAAGAAAATGTAGAGGCTAAAACATTAGATGAAAAAAAGATTAAATTTGATCGAATGATTCTCATATATAAAGATATTCTTACTGTGTGTAGTTTAAAAACAGATAGTGATCAATATGGCATAGAGATAAGAGACGATCTACTTGTCAAATCGTATATACAAATGTTTGAATTTTTGTGGAATCACGTAGCTAAAACACTCAAAAGATTATAAATCTTA
Source organism: Candidatus Roizmanbacteria bacterium RIFCSPHIGHO2_12_FULL_37_23 (assembly GCA_001788095.1). Classification (GTDB taxonomy): domain Bacteria; phylum Patescibacteriota; class Microgenomatia; order UBA1406; family HO2-37-13b; genus 2-12-FULL-37-7b. Next base: position 22,414 of record MFZX01000039.1, on the reverse strand, counting down.
ACTAGACTTAAATATCTTTGCAAATGGCTGAGGAGACTCTGTTTTACCAGAAGTTGCTACTAAATTTACTTGATTGTCTCGTGTAGTAAGATAGGTAACAAAAATTAAACCCAAGAGAGCACCTCCAAAATATGCAAGGAGACCAGATAACGGAATTAATACAATATATTTAAAATTGTTTGTAAGATTTTTCTGTTTTAATATTACAGAAGAAAAAACGAGAGTAGAGATAATCGCTACAATATTTCCCACTCTAAAACCAACCGCATAGCTATCTTGCTGATTAATAATCAAACCAACTATACCACCAGAAAGACCGCCAAGTAATACAATCAAAATAAAATAGGCAATGTAAAAACCAATCGCTTCTTTCCTATTTCTCTTGTATGTAAAATCCGTTAAGTTCTTAAACATATTCTATCTATTGCCTATCTATGTCGTCGCTTTTTAGCTTTTTGCGCGAGCATTTCACGTTTGATTGCAAGCCTTTTCTTGGTTTTGTGTGAGTGGGTTTTTCTCATTTTCCCCACCCCAGTAGCTCTTTTTGCCATAGCTTTAATTGTACACTATAAAAAACTTATATAGCAGACATGAAAATAATCCCAAAAATAATACAAACAACAGCAATATATTGCCTCAAGAGCAATTTCTCTTTGTACACAAGTCGAGCATATAGTACAGATATCGCAGGTGCAGAAAACGCAATGGGGGCAACTATACTCACTTCAGCCACCTGTATTCCAAGATTAAAAAACAATGATCCAAGGTAGCCAAATAATCCAAACATTAAAAGAGAAGGGATCATGGATTTTACAGGTTTTTTCAATGATTCTTTCTTTATCAAAAATAAATGAACACACGAAAAAATAAGTATACTTAATTCAATAATGAGAGTTGTAAAAAATGGACCAAGCGATTTAACAGGTATACGGAAAAGAGCAAATACTAATCCCCATAAAATCATCGTAAGAAACGCATATGGAATCCCGCTTGATAGTACAAATAGTTCTGATCTCTTAAAATCTTTAATATTTACTGATATTAAAACGACTCCTGTAATTATGATCGCAATAGCGATTAACTTATTTAAAGTTAGAATTTCAGAAAAGAATAGCACTGCAAATAGAACAGTAAAAATGGAAGAAGAATTTGCTATGGGCACAACAACTCCAATCTTTCCAATTTTTACTGCATGCATAAACGAAACGAGCGATACATAACCAACGAAAGCAATCCCAACGGAAAATAATATGTGGTATAGAGGAAATTTATTTCCAGAATAATAAAATAATGTCGTAATAAAAAGCAGCATCACAATAATTGCATTACGATAGATTATTGCTCCCAAACTTCCGTATTTTTTTGAGATTGATTGGGCCATGGCATTATTAATACCAAAACCAATCATTGATACGAGTCCAAAAAATATACCTGTAGATAACATTAATTGGATTATAACAAGAAATTAGAAGCACACAAAACTATATTGTAGTAAATACTACTGGCCAAGGCGAAAAAGATCACTAATAGACTCAATAATATTCTGTATATGATTAGAGTCTTGAGGTAAAGCAAGTTCTAGCTCAATCACTTCATTAGGTTGATCATCCTGCTCAATTTCTTCAAATTCTTCATGTGATTTTACTCCCCGGACCGATGCGGAATTAATTGCAGACTGCCTCGCTGCCTGGGGACCTCCGGCAACTATCATGTAATAGCCTCCTACTTTATGAAGTGCAGCAACAGTTTTATTTACTGTATCAACTACTGATGTTGATAGAATCCTCCAGGTAACACCATCCTCAGAATGTGCTAATCTTAAGTACTTAGTATCAAATATTTCTCCAGGTTTTCCCGAGATGATGAGGTCAGCATTCTTAAACGATAACGCTACAATTGATGGCTTTGATTGAATTTTAGGTAATATTTTGGCTCCATTATAGAAATCTTTGAACCATACCTCATAAATATTTCCTATCTGCCAGTCAATCCTTCCAAAATTTTTTACCCCAATAACTGGCTTCTCTGAGGGGCCGGCAGTTAAACTATTACCTTGAGAAGTCGAAGAAGTTAAGGTTGGTAGATTCGCACTAGACTGTGGAGAAGCACTGAAATACGCGTCAAATATCATTGTTCCAGGTTCTATAACAGCTATAATTTTTTGCTCTAAACCACCTGATGTAACAGAATAAAATGCTCCTCCTCCATTTTTCACAATTTGAGGATTAGATGAACTTTGTGACGAAGATGTTCCCGATGACGACGTTGAAGGAATTGATACTATAACTGTTGCCGAACCGTAGTTCGCTTGAATGGTATAAGATGAATTTTCATCTCGCGCACGCATATATACTGTTCTCGTGCCGTTGGTAAGCCCAGTCACAGTACAACTAAATTCTTCTGATACTGAATTAAAAGACCCATCCACTGCATCGCAATCTGACCATGTCGCCCCAGGGGCATTTGAATCGATATTATATTCCACACCAGCAATAGTTGTTATAGGACTTGATGCTGTCACGCTCCCTGTAATGATTTGCTGACTGCTTGAAGTTGACAAGCTCGTATCCGTCACAGAAAGGGTATGAGGAAAATTATGCACAATATACATTGAACCTGAATTGGTTCGTGAGTTAAAGTCTGATGTCGGGGCATTAAGAAAGATGTCAACCCTTCCATCCCCATTAAAGTCATACATAAAACTTCCGGTTCCTCCTGACGGGATCGTCCAGCTTGCGAGCAGAGGGGTACGATTGCTGATTAAATCTACACTGCTTCCTGAGGTAAGAGTATCTAAGCTTTTTCCAGAAACAACATATGTCGTAGTCGTTAAGTCTGTGGAATTATATGTAAGAGCAAGAATGTCCGTATAGCCGTCTCCATTATGGTCATTTATATGTCCGGATAGTGTATACCACCGACCTCCTGAATCCGGACCATCAAGACGGACAGAGTAACTTGTACTATTACTTAAATCTATATCTGTTCCATCTACTATATCTGAAAAAATATTTTCTCCGATAATATAATATCCTCCTGAATCCGGAGCGTTGTTATAGTCTCCTCCAAAAAGACAATTCATAAGAATAGTGTCCCCGAATGAGTTATAGCTCTCCTGTAGGAAAGGGTAAAAACAGTAAGCATTGGTAACAGCAGGTCCTATAATCCTAAACCAGTAGTTTGTGCTTGTTGAAAGGTCAAGTGTATCTCCCGTTCCCGTAAAATCTTTCAGAAGACTTCCTCTGATGATAAAAGTAACTCCCCTACCTCCAATACTATCAATCGTCAGATTGCGAACCAGCGCAAGCTCAGGATACCCATCATCGTCAAGATCTGCAAGATCATCATATAAGCTGCCTGTTGGAACATATGCATCTGTAATGCGCACTGTATAGCTGGATGAAGATGTCATGGAAAAGACATTTCCCGTGCTTGTCTTGGAGATTCCGCCAAATATATCGGATGAGACAATATAGGTATATGTTGGGGCTGTTGCAGCTGCCGAAAAAATCAGGTCTTTATTACCATCATTATCAACATCTACAGATTGGATCATGCTCGCAAGACGCTTGAGATTAAATTCTCCATCAAATCTAATGTTCCATTTACCAGAACTATCAAGACTATAAGTATTACCCGTACCTGAGATGCTCGTGAGCATATCAGAATATACGATATAAATCGATCCTCTATCTGTACCTCCAACATCACCACTCCAGATAGTAAACATTATATCCTCATACCCATCTCCATCAATGTCGTCTGTCACATATCCGTAATTAATCGATCGATAATTCCCTATGGAAAATCTAACTAAATAATTGCTCGTATCACCTAAATCAAGTGTTTGACCGGAGCTTGCAACCTCATCTAATAGGTTTACAGGAACAGCATAAATATAGCTCGTATCACTGCTCGGTGCTAGACCGCCTATGAGTAATTCTTTTACTCCATCTCTGTCAATATCAGTTGTCCTATGTCGGGTTGCCAAAGAGAGACTTTGAGAAGCTCCAGCTCCATCTACTCGAATATTGTATTCCGATGTAGTTGAAAGATCATGTGTTGCAATACCATAAGCATGGGGAACGATCGTAAAAAAAAGAAAACCACAGAATAATATCAGAGACAATTTCATAAACAGAAACATTGTATATCTATAAATAAATCTGGTCAATGCTTTTTAACATCATATTTGAACCTTGCATTGAAATAGTTTATTATTTCAGCATATACTCCTATAATTTCAATAATGCTATGCTTAAACGTTGGGTCTCTCGAACACTAATTCCTACGTGTCTACTCCTCATAATTCTTACTACTCCTCGAGATATATTGAGTTATACATATGAAGTCATCTATTCTGAAACTGGTTTTGATACATCCTCATTAACAATTGGAACTGGAGATTCGGTAAAATGGATAAATCTATCTAATACAATTCTTGAAATACGATCGGATCCTCATGATACTCATGATGATTTTTCAAGTCTTAATCTCTCAGACATATCACCGGGAGGAGATGGATCGCTTACTTTTTCATCAATAGGTACTTATGGATATCATAACGAAGGGTTTACCGATGAAACAGGTACAATAACAGTAAATACTACTCAGTCAACACCCACTCCAATACCAACACGAACTCCTACACCTACACCAACAACAGTTCCTACAACGACCTCTTCATCGAGTTCATCGAGTTCGTCATCAAGTTCCTCAAGCTCATCATCTTCATCAAATTCAAGTAGTGGTGGAACTTCTACCACTTCTACGACACAACAAAAGACGAAATATTATGGTAATACTATCTCGACAACACAAAGTCCTGAGGAAGAGAAAAATAGCGAGCTTAAAAAAAACAGAAAGGCATATGACCTTGCACTGAGCATCACAAAAGATAATAAACCTATTGAAGGAGCAAAGGTTAAGTTAGCAGGTAAAGAAGGACTCACTGATAAAACTGGAAGAATTTTCTTCACACTTTTTGATTTAGGGGTTCAGGCAGTAACCATAGAATATGGTGGTAAAACCATTACTCAAAATGTTGATTTAAATGGTGCTAAAGAGGTAAATTTAGAACTCACCCGAGGGAATAAACGTAATATTTTATTAATGATAGCTTTCGTACTTACTTTACTTGGCATTGGAGCATTTATAATCAGAATAAAACTTCGGCGGAAATAAGAGTAAGTAGGATATATGAATCAGTTAACTAACCTTATTAGTAGGTTTGCCAACTATGAAATTTTTGAGATTATCGATGTAAATACGTTTTTTACGTTTACTCGCTTCAGCAGTAAGATAAGCAATAGGTGGATAAATAATACAGTTATCAAACGGTTTTAAAGCTTCAAGTTGCTCCTTTGTCATTTCATCACTATGGTCTAGCATAAAAGTAATATCACCTTTTTTCAATCGACTAATTAGGGCATGAAAATCTAACAACTCCATAGGACTCGGGTTTATGACAATTGCTCCTTTTTTTATAGATGCAATACGATCTGCATTCAGAAAATTTTCGGTTTCAGGATTGAGAGCAAGATTAATGGTTATAATATTTGCTTGAGAAAACAGATTATCTGAAAACTTTATACCTTTTTGTTCTATTTCCTTTTTACGATTTTTTGACCAATAAATTACATGTGCTCCAAATGCTTGAGCAAGTTCTGCTGTTCGTGCACCAATATGTCCTAAACCAATAACACCAAAAGTCTTACCTTTTATTTCTATTCCACTAAAATTATCAGAAAAATTTCCTTGTTTTGCTTGAGCCTTTGCTTGTGCAACTGACCTTAAATACTCAAGGAGAATTGCAATAGTAAATTCAGCGACCCCTTCAATTGCATAATCAGCAATATTTGTAACGGTGATATTTTTTAAAGCAGCATACTTGACATCTATACCCCCATAACCTGTTCCCAACATGCCTATATATTTGAGATGAGAAAAATTATCAATTAATTTTCTGTCAATTTTTGCTCCGAGTTTAACTAGTAAAGCATCCGCATCGATATGATTTTTAGCATCAGCTTCTACGACCAATACTCTTTTTGCCCCAAGAACACTAAGTTCTTTCCAATAATTATCTTCAAGTTCATCGCCGTTATAATTAAGACACAAGATTTTTTTTAATTTCATTGTTCGTTTAAACAAACATTTTAAAAACTAGTATAGGAAAAAGCACTAAATAAATTTTTTGGCAGTAAAATTATTCCACTACAATCGTTCCCTCTTCTAAAGAATTACCATGATTATGGAAACCAAAAGTACCGACTTTTGATACAACAACGCTCTTTTCCTCACCAGGCTGTAAATTCAAAGTGAATTCTCCTCCTGAAACTTCCCGATTACCTGAATGAGCAGGGTGAGGGTTAGCGCCAATCTGAACTTCCTTATCGCTTGTGTTTATCCACGTAATTGTTCCACCGCTTTTTACTGTAACTGTTGAAGGTGAGAATCCAGACGAGCTATATGTGATCGTAGCTGGAGCTTGTTGGGTTGTTTCTGCTGTTTGGGTAGGGGTTGTAGAGACTGTCTCATTATATCCACCCTTTTTAGCTAAAAAGAAATAATAAATACCTGCGTAGATAATTCCTCCGATTACAGCATAAACAACTACCCACTGCCATAAAGGTCTTTTTGCATAACCATCGTTTTTTGGTTCTGTTGTTTGATTCATACTAAAAATAATAGTATCAAAGCATTTTCCAAAAATCAAGAATCATATAGAGTAGGATGGCTTATTTTAGTATTACCTGATATAATATGTGCTTCTTTGAGATATTTAAGTATTTATTATGAACATCAGAAATATTGCCATTATTGCCCATGTCGACCACGGTAAAACTACCTTAGTAGACGGTATTTTAAAACAAACCGATTCTTTTCGCGACAATCAGAAAGAAATGACCCAAGAGTTACTTATGGATACCAATGATTTAGAGCGCGAAAAAGGTATCACTATACTAGCAAAAAATACTTCGGTTTCTTATAAAAATGAAAAGATAAATATCATTGATACTCCAGGTCATGCTGATTTTGGTAGTGAAGTCGAGAGAGTATTAAATATGGCAAGTGGTGCTTTACTCCTGGTTGATGCGGCTGAAGGACCTTTACCACAAACAAGATTTGTGCTAAAAAAGGCTATTGAAGCAAAGTTAAAAGTAATTTTATTTATTAACAAAATTGATAAGAAGGATGCACGACCACTGGAAGTTAAACACGAAGTTGAAAATTTATTTTTAGAACTTGCCGAGCATGAAGATGCTTTAAATTTCAAAATTTTATATGGTGTAGGACGTCATGGAAAAGCTTTCTACGAATTACCGGATCATTACACTCCCGAACTAACCGGAAATTTAGATCCACTCTTTGAAACAATTGTGGCAGAAATACCAAATAGTAATACCAACATACAGGAACCTTTTCAAATGCTCATATCAACTTTAGACTTTGATCCGTATGTAGGAAAACTTTGTATTGGAAAAATCAATCGCGGCACTTTGAAGAAAGGAGATAAAATCAGACTACTAAATGGTGATACTTCAGAAAAAAATTATGTTGCTACAAAAATATTTACAAGTATTGGTTTAAAAAAGAAAGAAGTCTCCGAAGCATATGCTGGTGATATCATTGCGCTTGCTGGAATTCCTGAGTTAACAATAGGACAAACAGTTACCGATCCTGAAAAACCAGAAAAATTGCCACCAATACACGTTGAAGAACCAATTATCAAAATAAAAATAGGCCCCAACACAAGTCCTTTTGCTGGGCGTGAAGGCACTTTTTTTACATCGCGACAAATTAAAGAGCGACTTGAAAAAGAACTTGAGACAAACATGGGACTCCGATTATCCGATAATGCATCATCAAATTCCTATACGGTTTATGGCCGGGGTGAGCTCCATTTAGCCATACTTATTGAAACAATGAAACGGGAAGGTTTTGAGCTTGAAATTTCTAAACAACAGGTAATATATAAAGAAATCGATGGTGTGACATGCGAACCATTTGAAGAAATAACCATAGATATTAATAAAGAATATTTAGGAAATATTGCTGAGGAAATTGGCAAAAGAAAAGGAAAACTCATTAATATGCATCCTACTAATCATGATGGAATACGGTTGATTTATAAAATCTCCAGTCGCAATCTTATCGGAATACGATCTATTTTAATGACCACTACCCGAGGCACAGCAACAATAAATAGTTATCTACTCGGTTATGAACCTTTAGGAACTTATAAAGATAGCGTAAGAAATGGTGCATTAATCGCCAGCGAAAATGGTGTGACCTTAACATATGGATTAGCAAATGCCCAACAGCGTGGAACGCTCTTTTATGGACCTGGAGTGAAAGTGTATGAAGGTATGGTGGTGGGATTAAACTCATCTGATAAAGATATTGAAATTAATGTGTGTAAAGCAAAAAAACTCACGAATAACAGATCATCCGGTGAAGGAGTAAAGGATATTCTAGAACCTGCAACACTATTAAGTCTGGAGCAGTATCTTGATTTGATTGGTGATGACGAGCTTTTAGAAGTGACTCCAAAGAGCTTAAGATTACGGAAAAAATTTCTTACACTAACAGAAAGGCGCGTAGCAGGGAGAAAAAAAGGAGCTAACTAAATTCTGAAAATACTAGTTTTCCTCTATAATTCTTAATTGCCGCTTCTACGTTTGGGATAATATTTTCAGGCAAAGAGTCCAAATCAAACCATTTGATATGTTCGGCTTTTTCAGGCTCGTTATTTATGGGCTCCTCTTGCCAATATTCTAGTTTGAAGAAAAAATCGATGTATTCAAAATTACCAATGGCTTTTTCATGCCTGTGCATAACATGATAGAAAGTTAAATCGGTAGACCGTATCTTCAGACCAATTTCTTCTTGCACCTCTCGTATCAAAGCGTCTTTTATGGTCTCATCTTTTTCCAGATGACCTGCTGGAAGTCCGTATTTACCATCCATCCACCCCGTGTTTTTTCTTAATATAAGGAGAATCTTATGTTCTTTAATAACAAAAGCATAAGCAGCACAACGAAGCGTATGATGCTGTGTATCCATGCAGAAATTATACATGTTTTATTTGCTACAATGTTTATATGGTAGGAGATGAAGGTCTTCAAGAAGGACCCTCAAAACCCATTGATTTGGGATCTAGATCGTTAGACGTTATGCCACCAAGTCTCGTAGTTGATGGTATTGCCTCATTTCTCATACTTCATGACCGTATTGCTTTACTGGTACCCGATTTGATGGAGGAGTTGGCAGACGGAAGTCTATGGACTGATAAAAAAAACCCAAGAACCCAGGCGTTTATTAACAAAGCACTAGATGAGCTGAAAAGACATGGTATTGTTATCACAGGTGCAATGCTTCTCAGAGCAAGTGCGGACCAAAGACAATTTGTGAGAGGCGAAATGGATAAACATCAAGCTGAACTTGATAAAATGACTCCATTTGAAAGACTAGCACATGACGCTCAAGCACATGAAGGAGTTGAAGGATTGATTGTAGCGATTATGAAAGACAGCGGTGTTACTCGAGATGAGGCAATTAATGGTATAGATGAAATTATAGCGAGGACTGCTGCATCAATACAATTACCAAATACTGCTGGATCATCACCAATTCAACTTCCAGAAAGCGGAAGCGTTACCAAAGAATAATTTTTTACCTGCACAACCTAAAGGCCTAAAGCGGTTGTTACTTCCTCGGCTGAATTGTAATCACCATCAGGAAGCGTATCCATAAACCATTTTTTATCATCTTCTGAGAAATCGGACATATCGTTACAAGCCTCTACTAATTTTGCTTTTGTTGTAGGAAATCCATCGTGGTGTGTTGCAATGTGTTCTCTTATTTTTTGTTTTGTAGCATCATCTAACATTCACAATCACCTCCTCTCAATTTTTAATTTATTCATCATCGAATCACAAAATTAAATGCAACATTGATTATACATAAAATAAAAAGACGGGTACACTGAAAAGTATTCGTAAACTATCTGAGGTTAATCCTATAAATATCTGGTAACCAATCTTTATATGCGCGAATCTGCTAAGCCTTCTTCAATAGCTTGTTGTACTGAATCAGGAAGCTGGTGTGTTTCTAAAAGCTGTCTCCAAGCTTTACGATTATGATCAGACTCACATGCTTTAACTGATCGCAACACAACATCAGCATCTTCATCCGTTAGGCTTGATGGGTCTTTTTGATTGATAGGTAAACCTAGCTGAACTCTCGTTGAAGGTTTAGCCACTTGAATTACAGCAGTGGCTGATTGATAAAGAGAACTGTATGAAGCTAACGCATAATATTGAACAATAGTTGGTTCTCTATCTCCTCTCTGTACAGCATAGGTTAAAGGAACTAATTTCCCATCCCATGCGGGTGAAGCATCTATAATAACTGATCCGTTCGGATAGCCTGCATTTTCCAATAAAGTGACTACTAAGGTACCATCACAAAGTGCAAAAACCTCATGCATAGGCTTCGAATCTCCTAGCATGCCGCTTCGACTCACTGGGGGAAGCGCAATAACTCCTCTTTCACCATCAACACGCGGTAACATTGATTGCGAATAATCATCAGGATGAGTAAAAATGAAGTCTCTTCCAACCGCACCAACAGCATTGACTGTTGCTTGTTGTGCAGTATTTAATGTTCCATAGAAATAGGGTTCTGGATCTGGAGATTGCTGAGGTCTAAGACCATCGTATGTTAACTCTCTTTTACTGTGAAGGACAAATGGCTGTCCTGCTAAGGGCACAGATCCCTCTGTGGGACTAAATGCTAAAGTAATATTTGTATCACCATCTGCTGTTTGCACCGACGTGATCGTGGTTTTACCATTTCCTTCATCTAGTTGAATTTGAGCAGAGGGGTCTGGTATTTGGAATGCCTTAAAAGATATACTGCCAATAACATCCGTGTTAGGATCGGGTAATACAGGTTCCTGCAACGAAATTCGACCACCTGCTCCAAGCGATTGTTCATCATCCGGCATTCTAATAAGCAGTGTAATTCAAGTGAAAACTGAAATCAAGTTAATTTATAATCGAAGAGGAAAATCAGCAGTCTTCTAATCTTGAAGATTATCAAGTCTAAACTTATTTTTTATATGTAGTTTCGTGGGGATTTAAGACTAAAGGATACACATCAAGTGCTACCTCTTCATAAGGATGAACTTTTTTTATCGCCGATATTATTTTCTCCAAATCTTTTTTATAACAGACTGTTTCTATACGCTCTTCTTCTATTTCTTCTAATTTACCTATTTCACCTTTATATGGATGTGCTGTTTCAAGTGGTATATATCTTCCAGTCCCTTTCACTGAAAAACTACAGTATTTATAATCACCTACTTGCCCTGCACCGGCTTTTCCCATGGCTTCTCTCACAACGTGTGTATGAGTCACAGGAACAAAAACTACTAGTTTGACTGTCTCCATAAGGAAATTATATCAAGAATATATTTTTTTAATTTCACATTGCAAAATAATCATTCATATGCTATAGTTTAGAACCATATGACAACAAGAATAGAAAAGGGTGCAACATTAGAAAACACCTTTTCATCATCTGGTCCAATCACATATCAGCTTCGAAGATTTGCGGATAGACATTTTCCTCAGCAATGGCCAAGAGACTTACTTGCAGAATTAGTTGATCCAGTATATTTATTAGATGACGATGCAAAAAGACTTATTCGCCTCAAAGATGAAGAAGCGGATGATGGATTTACTGCAAAGTTAGTAATTGATCATGGAAGAGGGATATTGCCAACTGTTATCTGGCAAATAGATGGAAACGCCATGCGCAAAAGAATAACAACTAGTCGACCTGGGTTAAGAAGTGAAAATCCAGTATTTGTAAGATGCCGTTATGATGGTTCTGGAAAAGTATTTAGATTGGCTGAAGTATCAGCTACGCCAGAAGGAAATATGCCTGAGTTGGTAATAAATTCTGATTGGTCAAATCCTACAGCACTTATTGAAATACCATCTCCAGATAGAATAGTTGCTGATTTTGTAAGACGCCAAGGTGATCTTGAAGTCAGAATTGCAGAAGATGATGAAAGATTATATGTTGCTACATTACATAGTGACCCTTTTACAGTTCCTATCAGATGGGACATGACAGATGTTGGATAATAATCAAGTATCGATACTAATTAAAATTCACTCCTAAACTACTTCCTCATTCAACTTTATAAGGATTGGCATTTTCCAACCCCGAGGGTTGTAAAAACCTATTTTGATACAATAATTCCCTTTTGAATATACTGTTTAATAAGCGACTGATAGGGTATGTTTAGCTCATTCGCCCTTTCCTTAACCCGATTAAGTAAATAATTAGGAATGCGAATCGATATTGGACGTGACGACGGTTTCAGGTTTGGAAAGCTTACGGGTACAAAATCTTCTGGTTCGAAATATTCCGACAAGTCCAGTTTTGCCCAGAAGTCCCTCTCCTCATCTTCATTTTTAAATTTTGGTAGTTTAAGTTTTTTTTTCATATAAGTACACCTCCTTTTTGTTTATATCACGAGCGGAAATAATTCTTATTTTTTTATTTCGCATTGTAAAAATTATATATAGCAATCGTTTCCACTTTGTTTTCCCAAGGAGAATATATCGTTCCTCACTTCGAGAATGAAATACATCCTCATAAATGACTTTCTCCTTATCCAGAAAACATTCTTCTGTTTCCTCGTTTGTTACTGTATGTTTTAATAAATTTTTGTCAATATTGCCCTTATCCCAAATAAACTCAATAGGTTTAGGCAAGATCTTCATGTATATACTGTATTATACAAATGGTAGTTTGTCAAGCGAGGAATAGAGTTCAAGTTTCTGTGTACTTCATGAAAATTTGAAAAGAGCATACAAAAACTTAACATTAAGAAAAAAATGTTATACTTATTAACATGTCTAAATATTTAATCGAAGTTTCACATGAAAATACTAAGCAAGCCTGTGATGAGGCAGTCAGAATTTTCAAAATGACCGGTTCACATTTTTTGACCAACGCCGACTGGGGTTGTTCGGATGATGTTCATAAGGCTTGGATAACAGTTGATTTAGACAATAAAGAAGACGTTTTATTTATTGTTCCCCCGTCCTTGAGGCAGAAAGCTCAAGTGATAACACTGCATAAATATGCTTTCGAGTCTGTAAAAGAATCTGTAAAAGATCATAAGGTTTAATCGAGATAGCTGATTCTCAGCTTACTGCTTTCTTCACAAGTGCCACGATCCTCGCCTCCTCAACGGCAGTTAACTTCCTCAGCGCAAATGAGGTCGGCCACATATCACTCTCATCAATATGTGCATCTTCTTGAAAACCAAGGGTTGCATATCTGTACTTAAATTTGCTTGCAGCTTGAAAGAAGCAGATAACTTTGCCATCTTTGTTGGCGTATGCGGGCATTCCATACCAAGTTTTCGAGAAAAGGTCTGGTGCGGTTTTTTTAATAATTGCGTGGATCTGTTTGGCCATAGAGCGATCCGGTTCTGGCATTTTGGCGATTGCTGCAAGCACTGTTTTTTCACCTTCTGCTTTGTTTTTACTCGCACGTGCTTCAGCTCTAAGCTCTAAGGCGCGCTCCTTCATCGCGGTTCGTTCCTCGTCTGTGAATCCTCCGGTAACCGCTTTTTTGCTTTTGGTATCTGCCATACTCCTATTTTACCTCTAAGGTGAGCTTATATCTACTTATCATTTCTTTTTTCTTCCACTTTGGCTCAGACTGATTGACTCTTTCCTCAACAGGATGATCGAGTTTGAGATTGATGTTTCCTAGCTAAAAGAATGTGCATGATGAAGTGACGGTTTCAAAATTTTATGCGTGATATACTATGTGAATGAGTGATAAAACGAAAGGTATTGTTGCTGTATCAGTCGGGTCTATTTTTCTTGGGAGTATTGGAATCTTCGTACGATATGCTGGATCTTCAATAGAGCCAATGATGCAGTCTTTTGGAAGAATATTCTTCGCATTTATCTTTATCACGATCTACAATCTTATAAAAAATAAAGGATCGCTTGAAATTTTTAAGATAAAGAGTAAAGATTACGGGTTGTTTATTCTTAATGGGTTAGTGGGTTTCTCAGCTATGGCAGCAGCATTTACTCTTTCTGTGCTCTATACAAGCATTGCGAATACGTACTTTCTACTCTATACTGCTCCTGTTTGGGTTGTTATATTGAGCTATATATTTCTAAAAGAAAAGATTCACCCGAGTACACTCATTGCTATTGCAGTAAGCCTTACGGGTTTATTTTTGCTTTTCAATCCATCTGACATTTACGGCAACCTGCTCGGCAATGTATTTGGTGTCATAGTTGGGATAGCATTTGGTTCGTATTTTGTCATTACGGGCATTTTAAGAAGATTCTATTCATCTCCTATAGTGACTTTTTGGACACAGTTTATTGGTTCACTTGGGTTATTTCCGCTTATATATTTGTTTGACAATAAGTTCCAGTTTACGCATACAATACAGGAATGGCTACCTGTTGTGGGTGCTGGAGCTGTAGTCTTTATCGGATACGCACTCTTGAATTATGGGCTGGGGAAAATCAAAGCAAGTATGGGTAGTATTTTAAGCTTGTTTGAACCTCTCAGCGCAGTAATGTACGGACTTATTTTCTTTAGTGAAGTTCCAGGTTTGACTGCTTTAGTTGGCTCTATGTTCATTCTTGGAGGCATTGTTTATCTAACCACATATCAAAAATCGTAAGATTCAAAAGTTCGAGTCCATTTAGCTCCAAAAACTGGACCAAGTCCGGACTCGTTACTAATGAAAATAATAGTAAGGTATACAAATACTTTCATCTGCTGGTGCTACTCTTGATCTGATCCCATTGAAATAAATGTTAATAGTTTCAGTTCCACTACAGCCAGCAAGATTTCCTATAGTGCTGTAGTTATACCACGCGATAGGTGTCGATCCAATATATTTGTCCCAAGTGGAACCAATCGTATCTTTACTCGAGTAAGGTAAAAAGGCAAGGTTAAATTCCTCATAATAAGATGGATCTGAGTCAATACTCAATATCGATCGAGCAATCTTAATAAGCTCTTCCCTATTTACTGACTCTGATGAAATGACTTCAGAATATATATGTGCGATAAATAAGTTATGACCCTCTTCAGATAAAGGATGCTGTCTATCAATAATGAGCCTAACTTGTTGTTCACTATTTGTCTTCCCAAATAGAATATCTTCTAATTTATTAAATTCTGAAAAAGTATATAGTTGAGATACTTCCTGTGAAGGGGTGTATGTTGAGAAAAGTGTTGGAGAAGGTATGAGTGTTGGTGTTTGAACGGTTTCAGATATTTCCTGTCGAATAGATCTAGATTGCGTCGGTGATATTTGGTTTTTTCCAGCCATAAAGCCCAATGCAAAAGTAAGAATTACAAGGACAATAGCTCCAATAAAGCATAGATATGAGTGTTTATTAAGCTGCATAGAATTTAACAGTTGAGCACTTTTTAATCATTACTCAACGATTTAGATAGATCCTCGATTTGTTTATTGAATGCCGGCAAGACCTCTGTTATAGTACGCTACACTTGATCAACTTCTATTTCGTCATATTGATGAATTAATATGTCTCTCATTCCTGTTGCTTTTTTCCATGCTACCTCAGGACATTGTTCACGAAATTCTTGAGATAACCTTTTTACTGCCTCGCCAATAACAGAAAGTCTCCTGATAACAGCGTCTTGAAGCTCTGAATCTTCCTCAAATTCCTCCCTACTTTTATCTTTGATATATTTAGCAATCTTTTCACTACTTGCAATAATGTCATCAAGATATACAAGCACATCTTTTTTCATAAAATCTTGATCTGTTCAGAGAGAATGTATGATTTAAGGCGTGGCTTGATTCTGTCGTAACTAACAAGGTCAACTTTTTTTCCTAGCGCATCCTCCAGTTTGTATTTTATTTCTGCCACATCAAAAAGACTTAAGCCATCTGGAAAGTCAACCAGTAAATCAATGTCACTATTTTTGTGTTGTTCTCCACGAACGTATGATCCAAAGATGGCAGATCGTGAAATACCTGCTTCAATAAGCACTGGAATTGCTTTTTTTTTGATATCTGCAATTGTTCTAGTCATAGGAATGGTATAACAAATTATAGCTCAAAAACACAAAAAAACCCCTGCAAATGGCTTGCGCCCTCACAGGGGGGATTAGTAATTAGATTATGCAAGATCAGTTGAATTTTTCAAGCCCAATTTTGGTTTCCTCCTTATCAGATCTTCTTTTACGCCGATCGTCAAGCTTGGCTCCCCCTGGCGGAAATTGGATTTGAATTATTTATACAATCGGGATCCTTAAATCAAATACGATTGCTCCTGTTTGCAAAATTAATAGAAAACTTTGTCTAAATTTTTCAGTTATTAAATGCATCAAATTGTTTGCCGGTTTCACCAGCTAAATCTAAAACAAATGTTTTCCTAAAGAGATCCATTGTTTCTTCTGGCCTTGTATTGAATGCTCCTTCTGATAATTTTGGTTGACCTAATAATAAAAGAGCTTTTACCCACGCCGCTTCTGCCGACATAGAACCAGCGCTAATTGCTCCAGCTTTCAGTGCTTTTAAATTTCCTTCGTAAATAGATCTTATACTACCACCAACAATAGGGGATACTATAATAACTGGTTTAGATAATTTGCTAGTTATTTCGGCAATTGCGTTGGGGATATTATATTGAGAATTATCTTCTTGTGCCGGGACATTACCAGCTCCTAAAGATCTTAATATAAGGATGCGAACACTTGGATTTTCTGCAGAGTAAACAAGCGAATCTGCTGTTGTTCCTGGATTTAACTCTATTGAGAGTACACCATTTGGGGCAAATCTAGCTTCTAATGGTTCTCCTACCACGTTTGCCCATTCAGCCTTAGATCTTTCTACATCCATAGTCGTTCTAGGAGGTCGGGCGGGTTGAATTTCTTCTGCAGTACAAAAATAGGCTGATAAACGACTTACATCCTCAAATGCTTGAAATCTAACATCGGAGACTTTTGTTGCTCGAGTTCCTATAATTCCTAAATCACCAAAATAGACATATACACCTGCCGCATTCTGTCGATGTAACGTATCTAAAAGCTTTACTGAACGCGTTATATTTGCACTGGCATCTTCACCAGCTGTACCTAAGGGGACTTGGGCTCCAGTAAATACAACAGGTTTACTAAGAGAATGAGCTAGAGCCATAGCCGTTGCAGAAGCAGAATATGCTAATGTATCTGTTCCGTGGAAGACCGCTGCTCCGTCAGAGTCGCCTAATACTTCCAGCAAAGCATTATTAATGGCAACCCAACCGGGTGGCGTTAAATCTGAACTGTCTAAATTAAATGGCTGCCTCATTGTTTCTACAGAAAAATGGTCCCTAATAGTTCGTAGTCCAGTGGCATCCACAATTTCTGTTCCACTAACTGCAGGTCGTAAAGCGCCAGTCTTTGGATCAGGAGCCATAGAAAGTGTACCTCCTGTAAAAACTAAACCAATTTGTCCTATAGCCAAATCGGGCCATATGACTTTCATAGGTTTGTGTATAACATTAGAGCTTTCCATTGCCGAAGAACCCCCTGTACTTTTTGAAGCTACCATGTTTGAATTATAGCGTTATGAAATAGGATCGTCAAGCTTGGCTCCCCAAAGTAGAAGATGTAACAACCTGTTATCATAAAACTTAATCGTTCTTTTTAAAAAAATTATAAGACAATCTCTGTTGCGCTTAGTGCTTCTAGTTTGCCTAGGAGCTCTATTTTTGAAAAACTTGTAATATTAATTCCATTTTTTTTAAACATTCTTAAACCCTCAATAACTCTACGTATTAAAATAGCTTCATTCTTCCATAAATTATTTACAACAAATTTTTTCTGATCATACGTTTTTGAAATAAGTGATATTGCTGCAAATAAAATACTCGTTTCTATGAATACACTAGAAATATCCTCGATATCAATGCTGTGCACCTGTGAGGAAAATAATTGACGTGTGATTATTGTTATTCTAGTTGCTTCAACATTGATAGTTTTTGGAAATAAGTCAAAAGGAAAAACGGAAGAGACACTCGTTAATATGGTGTTAGAATTATGAACCATGTCTTTTATTGTTAATTTATCATCTCCATCTTTCTTAACATGATTTTTATTTAAATTCTGCCACTCTGAATTGTGAGATAACTGATTATCATCTTTTCTACCATTATGCAACCTACTATTTCTCTCTTTTTCCTGATAGAATAGTTTTTCCAACCAGTAACTTACTTTGCTACTCTCTTTTTGTTGGAGCGAGAGTGCAGACAATCTTGAGTATATTGTATTTGATCTTATCATAAAATATGATTATTTCTCTTGTTGTACATTTACATCTATTGTTTTGGGTAGAGTAATTTGAATTCCACCGCTACCTAATCCACTTAAACCTTGTTTAATCAGCGGAAGACCGTAAACAAAAAAAACAAATCCAAATACAATTAATGTAATAACGCCTATTAAAAAACCCATACCACTGCTTGTAGTTGAATTATTTGTTGGTGCCGGATTGATTATTGTTGTTGTCATATATATTCACCTACCTTCGATTACCAATAAATTAATAGAATCGAACTTTAAAGAAGTACTGAGAGAATAAGAGCAATAATAATTGCAATGACAAGAATATTGGAAAGACCTGCAATTGCAAAAATGCCCAGAACTGAAAGTATCCACAATAAAAGAAGCACAGATGCAATTATCTGAAAAGGACGGGGTAAAATACCTATAGCCCAAACAATGACAGCGAGTACAAAAATAT
This sequence comes from Candidatus Roizmanbacteria bacterium RIFCSPHIGHO2_12_FULL_37_23, assembly GCA_001788095.1. Lineage (GTDB taxonomy): Bacteria > Patescibacteriota > Microgenomatia > UBA1406 > HO2-37-13b > 2-12-FULL-37-7b. The sequence continues at coordinate 3,582 of MFZX01000039.1, read as the reverse complement.
CCCACAAGGTAATTTGGTGATTATTAATTGAAAAAAGAACAAGATCTGGAATAGAAATGCTCGATATAGGTGCATATCCAAGAAACCAGAGAATAATGAGTATAACTATTATTGCGATTAACATAATTTATTGTGCTTGCGCTTCAACATCCTTCGGTGTAATTGGATAAATAAGATCCAAAAGATAAATAAATCCCCATGCAACAAAAAGATAAACAATACCAGCGATAATTGTTGATAACTCAATTATAGAGTTGCCTGTTACTGAGGGTTGCAATATTCCACTAAAAGGAAGTGCGAGTGGTGAGGTAAGAGTGTAAATAAAACTAGTAAATCCACTATAAGGGTTTGCACCCAATGTTTTTAAGATAATTCTAAATAAGAGTAAGACTTCTATCAAGCCCAAAATATACCAAATAATTTGATTAAATCTAATGATGGTTTTTTTTGTTTCATAAACTCCTTGCGGAGCTTCTCCTTTTGCTTGCGGCTCTGAATGTCTTATAGTTTTTGTAATAACCTGTTGCGGAGCCTGCTCATGTATTGTTGTTACCTCTTGGGTAGTATCTGGATCATTCATATATTATTAGTAGTATAAATGGGACTTATGATAAGTACAGCAACGTATATAATGTTTTTTCTGTAATCTGGATAACAATATTTCTGTATACTTGACTACGATTTTGTGTGAGTTGAGGTTAATTCAGTGTTTAATTCATGAATATTTTCAAACAAAATAGAGTGATTGATATACGTGATAAAACCCTTTTTTTCAAGTTTGACCATTTCATTGTTTGCAGTCTCTCGTGCTATACCAACAAGTGTTGCAATATCTTGCTGAGTAAAACGGTGGTGAACAATAATGCCTCTTTTATGATCTTTTCCAAAATGTTTAGCTATATACAATAGCACTGAAATAACTCTTCGATGTGCGTCGCTGAAAACTAAATGTTCAACTCGAGTGAGTGTTTCAGCGTAATCTTCAAGCAATTCGCTCATTAATTCAAAAATAACTGTCGGTTTATCTTTAATAAAATTGACCACCTGATCGCGAGGCGCGCGGCCAACTTCGACTGCAGTTAATGCCTCAAAAAAATAAATATTTGGTGTGCCGTTAATTGCCCATACCATAGGGAAGTATGAAATTGGCTTAAGAATATGTAGCGTGAGTTCAAAACCTGCTTTAGATATGGTATATTGCCGGGCGTACCCCTTGGTTAAACAAAAAATACCTTGCGGGTCGTCGTCTGCTCGAATGAGCATTTCACCCTTTTTATATTTGCGGATTGCAAATTGGTTATAAAACGTTTCGAATTCTTTTTTTGTATTTAGATGAGAATTTACTTTTGTGAGCATCCTACTAGGTAATTATACAAAAGAAGCTGTTCATATACAATGTATTGATTTTTTGAAATGCTTTTTCAACCAGCAGTGATAGCAAAACACTGCTGGTTAATATAGCACGCAAATGTTACTTTGCATCTTCTTGTACTTCAGAAGAAGCATCCTTTATTACTGTGCTCTCATCTTTCTCAGTTGTTTCAACAGCTTCTTGTTTCACTTCTTCATTTTTAGCATCTTGTGTGTTTGTCATATTGTTTCACCTCCTTTCAAATCTGAATTGTAACCCAGTGTTTTAAGTTGTTTAAGATCTCAATACTAACCAGAAGTAATCAAAAATACTTCCTCTTAATAGTTTGGTCAATATGATTCGTGAATATTTCATAATATTCCAAGTTGTGACAGGCGAGAAGAATTAGTCGTTATTAATGGGTTAAGTATCTGCCCTCAACTTGATTACTTCTAGACTATCATTATTAAATCGTATACACAGCAGTGCAGCTATCCACAAATGAGTGACGCATATTGCATAAATTGTGTTACTTTAGATTGTATTAACATCTAAACAATTATTTGCTCCCCAACGTTAGTGACTTTGAACGCATTTTTTATAGGCTGGGGAGGAATATGGGCTTGTATTTATATTGACAAATTTTTGTCCAAGAAAACTTTCAGACTTTCCAAATCCTTTTTCTCCGGATCATAGTGATACGAAATGATTCCTACCGATTGTGCGCTTTTAACCGCCTCAGGATTATGCTCAAAATAAATGGTATCCTTATTGCTCAAGCCAAAATGTTTAAGCATCGTCTCATAATAGCTTGGATCAGTTTTTTCCGGATTATGTTTTAGAGTAAAAACCTCATAGGGCATTTTATTTAAACCGAACTCCTTCAATCGCTCGTCATTTGCCCCAGTTAATATAATCTTTCTGTTGGAGTACATATCAAGCAAGTTTTTCATTTCCTCAAACATCTTGAACGTTCCGTTTTCCTCAATTACAAAAGCGTCTACAGCGTCAACTAAAATAGTTTTCATATCTGAAATTATATATTAATCATTTTTTAGTAAAACTGATGCTATTATGATTTGATTCGATATTTACTAGCCTCGGTTTTAAATGAGCATTTAAAAAACTCGTTCCAGTTAACATGGCTACACCTCCCGAACTTAATAAATCCACAGCTTGGGGTAAAACTACTTCTGGATCCATATATTCAAGACCAAAAAAACTAAATATCAAATCAAAACTTTCTTTGTTGAATTTACTTTCCATTTCGTGAGCGTCTCCAACAATAATATTAATACCAAGCAAGTCTTGAAGAACCTTCATTAAAGGGCTTCTAAATTCTGAGGCAGTTATACCATGTCCATGCACATTACCAAAATATTTCAATCTCATATCAAGGAGGGCGTTTCCAGCACCGCAACCAAGATCAAGAACGCTTATATTTCGACGATCGCGTAATAGAGTTTCTACAACTTGTCGTAAATTTTTTCCTCCGTAAGGAGGAATTGATTCGACATATCTATTAAAACCATTTTTAAAATCGTAACCTTCAGGATGGTAACGACGATTAAATTCAGCTTGTATAGGATAATTTCTCAATCCTTCCCATGTCTCCATATAAAGATTATATAAAGTGAATCACGTTTTATGAATGGTAATCCAAATTTGCTTCCTAATGTTAGCACACTTAGAACTCATCTTTATGACTATCTTGCGACCACTACAACGCATCAACGCCGATCTTCCATACATTTTTTTCACGGTTTTGTCAACATAAACGTGAAAAAGAGGGTAAAAATAGGGTATTTTCACGGTTATCAGACGGTAATTAGGGCAAATTAAGGTTCTTGGGCTCCCTGAGCCTCAACACCTGAGGGTGCCTCCATTGCAGGATTATTTTAACGCATTTTTGAGCACATTACAGGATGTGCGGTACTTTGGTGAGATGAAGCAACGATGGCTGGAGATAAAGAAGCTCCACGCTGGAGCAAACCTTTATGAGGTAAAAGCATAAAGGGAAGTTTTACCGTAAATCTTTCTTTTTCTCTTCAAACTCCTTTTTGTTAATTTCCCCACGAGCATACCGTTCTTTCAAAATATCAAGAGGTGTTCTATGCTCTTGCTGTTGTCCTGACCTTCCAAGATAACGAACTAAAGCAACAACTCCCAGAATAATAAGAACCCAAAAAACTATCATAAATATCCAACCAAAGCCACCCCAACCACTATAA
>MFZX01000038.1 GCA_001788095.1 Candidatus Roizmanbacteria bacterium RIFCSPHIGHO2_12_FULL_37_23 | reverse complement strand
ACACGGGATTGTCCTACCAACCTATTTCTGACTGCTAGGTGCCAGTTTGTGGACGCTTCTGCGAAGGCGGAGGTGGTGGGATTCGAACCCACGTGAGCTTTTGGGCTCGCAGGTTTAGCAAACCTGTGCAATGGACCAGCTATGCGACACCTCCTATGCGAATAATAGTATAACCCATTCTTTTACGACTATCTACCTAATACATTAGATTTCTACAGGCCGATTCTGAAGAGCATTTTTTTATGGAAGTTCAATAGTATCTGCTATGATCTTAGCAATAAATTCATGACCTTCTACTGAAGGATGAATACCATCGGAAGAATTTATGAGCTCAGGTCGACCTTCCTTTTTTTCTTCTTGAAGAGACGGGGTATACGCATCGATAAGCGGTACATGCAAAGGCTGAGAAAGTCCTACTGCGTTCTCAAGCTGTTCAATAATTTTGCCTGTATGTTCATAGGCTGTTGCTGGTTCCCAATTTATGCCATTTGGTCCAAATCCAAACCCCCGTCTTTTTGGTGCAATTTCAGCCAATATATACACGTGCGGTGTGATCTTTTGAGCTTCTTGAACAAGATGTGTTAACCCAAGCCAGTGAGAGTCACGGTCGTGTGGCGTAAGCACATTATAAGCGAAGGAACCCATGACAATTATATCCGGTTTAATATCAGCAATTTTCCTATAATCGCGATCTTGATAGTGAAAAGGTCGATGAAATCTCTCCAGACCATCGCGTACATTATTTGAACCCATACCATAATTATAGAAATGAAATGTTGTTTCGGGATAACGTGTGGTAAGTTCGTGGTCTAAATATTCCAGTCCTGAACCCATTGTATCTTCCATAGAATCGCCATACACAGCAATTGTGTATTCTTTTTGAGAAGGTTTAGGGAAAGGACTAGGTGTTGGTGTAACTTCAACGACTCCTTCTTCAACTATATTTTGTGTAGATTCTGGCGTCGGTATGGTTTCAGTTTCAGATCCTAATACTGCATCATCTTGAGAGGTCTCCAGAACAAGAGGGGACATGACACCCTTTTCAACACCTACCTCCATGATCGTTGCTTTAAACTCAAGACCAACATAAACGATTGCAAGAAACAGCAATACAATGGCCTGACCCATAAGAAGGGCTGTATGTCTTTTCACGATATTGATGTGAGGAGGCGACTGATTAAACAGGGACTTGATGCTTAACATGTGATCTCAAGATACCTAATACCTAATACGTAATCTCAGTATGCAGGATTACGTCAGGGGAGTCAAGAATTAGGATGGTCTCGATCATGCAGCTTGTCTCAGTTCGGATTGGGGCCTAACCATCTCAGGTCGTTGAAACATCAAATCTGCACCATCACCAAAAACGCCAGCTAGATTACGTAGGGCCTCGTGTTTGTTTTTGATATTTGGTTCTCGGTTAACAGCATCTACAAAAACCTTAGCGTTAAATTCACCGTTGACCACAATATATTCCGCTCTAAATTTTCTCCAATTAATGACTTCCTTATTCAATTCTTGATTTCTTTCAGTTACCCCTAATAGATAAAAAATTTCCATGAGATCTCGTTGAATATTTAAAGGCTGATTTTCAAACCACTGAAGGCTTGCACCTTCCCATTGAGTTAACGATTGTTCTAACATCTCAGGACTATTAATTATTCCCCACCTTCTGATTGAAGAGTCGTTTGCCAACCTGTTGATTGTATCGACATCGATAGATTCTGTCTGAGCTATTATTTCAAGTACCTCTCGAGAAGGTCGTTGAGCCTCGAGTCTTTCAATCAATCTTAATTCTGGTCTCCTTGCGCCTCTTTGTGCACCTTCTTGGGCTCTATGAGGTTTCATTCCTAATTTTCTTTCCCTAGTTTCCAACACAATTCCAGTAGCATCATCGATTTTTCCTCTAAAATGAGCGTTGCGAGCTCTTTGGTTTCCTATAACATGAAGTTCATTCAGTGCTTTTTCAGGATCATCAGGGTATCGTGCTAACATTTCACGTATTTCGTCGATTGCAAAGTTGTCCGAATAGAAGTCCGAGACAGCTAACACTTGATCAAAAGCACCCAATTCTTGAACGATAGTATGAGGATCTATAGGACCCATTCCTAATGCTTGTGTTATCTCATTACGCCTATGATAAAGTTCAGCCATTGCTCCAGTTCCCAAGTCTTCAAATCTTCTCGCATTATCAAATATTCTTTGTTGTTCTGGAGTAAACTTGCTATCGTCTTGTGATACCTTATCAAGACGTAAGACCTTTCCATTTTGATCTTTTCGGACGATATACACAGGACTGTCACCTACAGTCATTCCCAGCAACATTTTTTTTCTTTGACCATCAACAACTCCTTCCCAAACATGTACTAAGTCCAATGTTGTGGCACCTCCGTATGCTGCTTGATTTGCAAGATGCATTGCTTCTCGAAGTACTCTAAGAGCATCTTCTTGTCGCATGGAGTTATTCATAGTTTGAGATAGATATCTTTGGGCTTCTCCGACAGCAGATCTTGATGCTTGACCACCACCGGCTATACCTCCTGCTCCATCTGCAAGAATCATGGTTCGTGGCAATACTGCATATGAGTCTTCATTAGCCCGTCCTGTTACATTTCTGTATTCTCCAGCATGTGTTGTAGCATGAAATTCGAGAGGTTTTCCACCTTCGAGAACTTCTAGATGTGGTCGATGATCTAATAAAGCATCTTGCATACATTGATTCTATTCGGTATCTTGAAACAAGTCAATGAACATTGCTTACAACAGAGCAGATATGAGTCTAGTAACATAATATACATAACCTATAACATGATATAATGATTGTATGAGTGTTCGAAAACTCGCACTATTTGCAGCGACCTTTTTTTTCATAATAACTTTTGCTAACTTTACTCCAGTTATTACATCTCCTGCTTATGCTACAAACGGTTATATTGATCCAAACACTGATGGTACAATCGGTATAGATTGGCATACAACCGGCTCTAGTTTTTACACTGAAATAGATGAAGCTATTAGGCAACCAAATGCTCCTACAACCACAGATTATATATATCATTTAAATAATAAAACCGATACTGCTTTTCTTCGTATGTCTACTATAAGTGGCGTAGGTAGTGTGTCACAGATCGTTGTTTGGATTTATCATAATGATGGTTCAAACGGACAATTTCATGTCCAACTTTACGACGATAATGAGTCAACAACACGTTCATCTGAGGCTTCTTTTACATCGAGTAGTTCAAATGCGTGGCACTCAGTAACATTCTCCGGTCTATCACTGACACAGGCTCAACTTGATTCTCTCTCAATGCGATTAAGGAATTCCAAAGTTGGAGGTGGGGGACCAACTACAAATTATATCTATGCTATGTATGCTGACGTTACATATTCTAATGAAGTTTCTATTAGTCTAACAACAGACGGATCAATTTCATTTGGTAATCTTGCTGCGAATACAACACAAGATACCACATCATCAGGGATTAATGACGTCGAGACAGTTCGAGTCGATAGCGGACCTGCAGATCTTGATGTACGAAGTACAAACTTCACTGAAGGTGCTAATACATGGTCGTTAGGAAGTTCAAATGGAAGTAATCAGGTCAAGTGGGAATTTTCTCCAAACGGATCATCGTGGACCACGTTTGCTATTGTAGATACTCTCTATACACTTGCAACAAATGTCTCTCAAGGAAGCACACAGAATATGTACTTACGCCTTACAACGCCCACAGCTACATCATCTTATAGTCAATTCACTACAACCATAACTATTGTTGCGTCAGCTCCATAATTAGGTGTATAAATACCCCTTGACAAAAGGTTTAAAATTTATTCTAATGTATATAGCATGCAAATATTAACCAACTATAAAGTAATTGTTGGAACTATTGGATTTATACTTTTATCCCTTTTCTTCATAAACCAGGCTTCTGCAGCAACGACTGGTACGGTTGCCGCAACGGTTACAGTTCAAAATATTTCTGTAACGGTTAGCGATGGATCTGTAGCATATGGTACTCTTGCAACAAGCGCACAAGGTGACACAACAGCAGGTGGAGTAAATGATTCTCAAACTGCAACGAATGACGGCAACGTGTCAGAAGACCTTGACATTAAAGGAGAAAATACTACCGCATGGACCCTTGCAGGTTCAATTGGCGCAGACCAATACAAACACGATTTCTGTATAACAACTTGTGATAGTACTCCCACATGGACTGCCTTAACAACATCATATCAAGCACTTGCAACGGGTGTTGCAACAAGTGGGACACAAATTTTCGATCTTCGTATTAATACACCAAGTTCATCAACATCCTTCACACAGCAGACAGCTACAGTCACTGTCCTTGCATCAGCGTCTTAAGGTGATACCTATGCATTGCTAAATGAAATACGTTGGTGTATTATTGGAGCTATGTTGAAATACAGAATTCTCTTTCTTGCAAGCTTTCTATTTGTTGCCACTTATTTTTTCACACTTTATGCATCAAATGTTTATGCCCGGATCGGTGTTGGAGTTACAACAGGTAAAATTCAAGTTGATGAGATCCTTAGACCAGGAACTATTTACGAACTTCCACCCTTAACTGTAGTAAATACGGGAGATGAAAAAGCAGAATATCGTGTAGGAACTGCTTATCGTGAGAAGCAAAAAGAACTTGCACCTCCAAAAGAATGGTTTACATTTTCTCCAGCAAAATTCACACTAAAACCAGAAGAGACACAGACGGTTGATATTAAATTACATCTTCCACTCCGAGTGGAGCCTGGGGATTATTTTGCTTTCCTTGAAGGTTCTCCAACAAAGCGTGTGAACAAAGGGGGTGCGGTTGTTGGAGTTGCGGCAGCTGCAAAGCTCTATTTTACGGTAGAACCTGCAAATATCCTCTCTGCAGTTTATTATAAAACGCTGTCTTTCTGGAAAGTTTATGATCCGTGGCCTAAGGTTTTGCTTACTGTTGGGATAGTGCTTTATGTTATTTATCTCTTTAGAAAGCGTTTTAATATTCAAATAAGTTCGAAAAAATCAATTCACAAAGACACGGAATCACATGAATGAAATACATATGGTTTTTGCTATGCATAATAGTTGTTTCTCTTGTTTTACCAGGCATTCCCAACATGCACAGATTTGTATTTGGGCAAACAGCAAGTGATGATATTGCTTCAACAGTGAAGATAAGCGTCTGCGGAAATAGTATAAAAGAGGGTGGAGAAGAATGTGATACCTCAGATCTTGACTCTCAAACGTGCAGCTCTCTTGGGTTTGGATCAGGGAATCTCTCGTGTGATATTTCGTGTGAATTTGATACGTTAGCATGTCTTCCGGTTCCTACAAACACTCCAACGCCAACACTAATTCCAACATCATCTACGACATCGACATCAAGTCCAAGTAATACCTCTATACCACAGGCGACAATAGCTCCAACATCCCAACTACTACCTACACAAACAAGCCAAATCATTCATGTTACACCACAACCACAAACTGCATCAATACCTTTATCTGTACAAGTTTTTGATCAAAATGGAGATGGAACTATTAATAGAACAGAATTAACGTCTGTTGTTAAAGAGTGGTACGACGTATGGGTAGAATATATCCGTGATAGAGTGGTTATTAACGATAGAATTCCATTAACCGAAACATCTTATGAACGGTGTGATGTGAACAACGACAATATTTGTAGCCTCGTTGATTTATCAATCATATTTTATTATGTAAGTTTATGAGAAATATGTCGTGGATCTATACAATAGGAACAATTACAATTCTCGCTATCACCTCATGGATCGCTGTACATGTTTTTGCACTCCTAGGTATCTTTATTGCAGTTGGATATCTGATTTGGTGGTTTTTTGTACCTAGAAAAACGACTTGTTTTTTTTGCCAAACACGAAAGATAGGTGAAGTATGCTTTGCTTGCAATCGAATCATTACTCAAGGTGGTAATCGTCCTGTACAGAATTTTCGTTCTTTAATTATAAACGGATTATTAATTTTAACACTATCAGGCGCATCGTTTGGTGTAGTGTTTATTGAATCTAAGCTCCTTTTTAATATGGGAGTTATTCCGGCGAAGAAAACAGCTTCATTCACCATACCTACAAAGGGCCAATATCGCATCAACGAAATATTTCCTATGAATATTGATGTTGCAGAAATGCAACAATCCATTAACGCGGTGCAAGCAGATATTGGTTTTGACCCAAACCTTCTAGAGGTGTATAAGATCTTAAAAGACGACTCCTTTGCAGATGTTTTTATACAGGAAGAAGTTAATAATCAGGGCGGATTTATGCGTTTGACCGGAGGGCTTCCAAACCCGGGATTTTCAGGTAAAAGTGGGCATTTTGCAACTATACTTTTTAGAACTAAAGCACAAGGAGTAGTTACTGTAAAATTCCTACCTTCATCTATGGTGCTTGCAAACGATGGTCAAGGTAGCAATATTCTTAAAGATTACGCTGAGGCATCATATCTCATAATTCCTGAAATTATGAATAAAAGTGAGGCTGACAAACAAGCAGAATCGTATTTGCAATCTCGTGTTCTTGGAACACAGTCAAAAGATTCACCTAAACTGATTTTATACGAAACCAATGAAAATATGTTTGGAAAATTAAACCCTGATGATCTTATACTTTCTGATAATAATCAAGAACGAGTTCTACCACTTAATATACTGAAAAAAGTAAATGAAGTGATTTTTATAGTGTGGGGTAGTCTCATAAGTGGGATTCTTATTTTATTGTAGGTAATAAGAATACGATCGTGAATTTTATACTCTCATTTTAGTAAAATTGTGTGCCGGAGAGAGGATTTGAACCTCCACGCCCTTACGGACACACGCTCCTGAAGCGTGCGCGTCTGCCATTTCGCCACTCCGGCGATCATAGTATAGTATACCGTATTTTCTACATTAATAGGAAAGGTCTAAGCTCAGAATATATTTTCTTGAAGACTTCTTTAACAGTATGTATTTCTTCTTTATCAAAATCCGTAAGAACATAGTGTTGACCTGCGACCCTGTTTTCAGGATTTCTATTGTCAATCCCTATACGAATTCGATAAAAATCAGGAGTATTAAGTTCTTTTTCAACAGAAAGTATACCATTATGGATTCGTGGTCCTTTCCCTTTTTGTATTTTAAACTCTCCAAGACGAATATCCAGATCATCATGAACTACAAAAATATTATCTGGAGAGATTTTATAAAAATTTCTACTTTTTGCTACTTCTTTTCCAGATTCATTCATAAAGGTTTGTGGCTTTATGAGAACAATTTTCTTCCACATATCGTCATTATTTGATTTTTGTTCCTCTTTAAGATAATCAACAAACATACACCCAACATTATGACGATTTTTATTATATTGATGACCAGGATTTCCAAAACCTACTATAAGCTTCATAATGTTAGTATACTACATACTATGATATTCGGCGGTCATGTATCTATTGCTGGGGGATTACACAACGCATTAATAAAGGGGAGGGAGGAAGGGTTTGACGTTTTGCAAATATTTGTCACCTCACCACGAACGTTTCGTACTACAAGATATACGGACGAGGAAATAAAAGTATTTAGAAGTCAGTATGCAGAATTCAACTTCAAGAGACTTTTTTTCCACGCAATTTATTTAATTAATTTTGGATCACACAATCAAAGATTAAGAGAGTTATCCAGGGAATCGGTCGTTCATTACCTGCAGATGGGAGATAAACTTGGATCGATTGGTACAATCATACATTTAGGAACTGATACTAATCGGGAGAATATTATTAGCGATATTAAAACAGTTCTTTTACACACCCCATCAAGTCAATACTTTATTGTCGAAAGCATGGCTTCTCAAAAACGACTGGGATCAAATATCGATGAACTAATATATATTAATAAAGAGGTAAATTCTGATAGGATAGGATTTTGTATTGACACCCAACATTTATTTGCATCAGGAACGGACGTGAGAGATTTTAGCATATTGAAACAATGGCTTGACGAATTTGACTCGAAGATAGGTATAGATAAATTATTATGTATTCATGCAAACGATTCAAAAACCGAGCTTGGATCACACCATGATCGGCACGAAAACATTGGGGAAGGTAAGATAGGTAAGGAAGGTTTTCACAACATTCTTAAACAACCTCTTCTACAGGATAAACCATTTATTCTAGAGACTCCTGGGTTTGATAAAAAAGGACCTGATAAAAAGAATCTGAGACGTCTTAAATGTTTGCTCTGATATTGAGGTTCATATTTTCGTACACACGCCATATTTCACACCATGTGTGAGCCTCATCACACATGGTGTGTGTGAAGTACACAAGTACTTCATAAAATATAGTATCATCAAGTTATCACACATATGATACAGAATGGGGTTGAGATGTACACTCTTGATGAGCTTCAGCAGATACGAGATCGATTTCTAAAGGAACTCACAGATAGCGCATCAGGGCGAAAGACAAGTCTTTTATTTATACCTAATACTATTCCTCAAAGACCAATTATTGCTGAGAATGAAGAATTTCAAGTAATTTCTATTGGAGGCTCTCATATGAAAAAAGCACGAATGATAAACGTCCGTGGAACTATAGAAATATATAACAAAACTGAGGAAAAAGTTCCTATTTTTAAAGACAAAGATATTTTTTTTGCATTCATTGACAGACACATAGACCATTCAATCAAACATCTCGCAATTAATTTTGCGCAGGCCATTCAGCCAGTAATACGGGGCAGCAAGCTGGATGGAATATTAATACACGCAAGTAAGGAACATAGTTTCGATGGACTTTTAGAAAAAATAATTGGTGAACAAATTGAACGTCATATTAAAAGTAAATATAACAAAGATATTGTAGTTGCCGTTGCAAATGATATTGTATGCCTTGTGCTTTCAGGATTGCAGATGACTAGATATGAAGTAATTATTGGAGGTATTGTAGGCACAGGCGTGAATTTTGGATTTTTCCTAGATAGCAATACTATTATTAACATTGAATCAGGAAATTTTGATAAATTTGAACAAACGAGTACTGGGAAAACAGTGGATAAAGATTCTAATAAGCCAGGAGAATTTATATTCGAAAAAGAGACAGCCGGACGTTATATCGTTCAACATTATAATACCCTTCTTGAAGGAACACATTGTGCTACTACAGAAGCGCTTTCACAAGTTGCTCAAGGTGAAGGTAGGGAAGCGTATGTTGCACAAAAACTATTCGAACGTTCTGCTTCTCTTATTGCAACTCAAATGGCAGGGCTATATCACTATAAAAAACAGAAAAATCTTGTTTGTGCAATGGAGGGAAGCTTATTCTGGAAGGGATGGAACTATAGTAATATGGTGAGAGATTATTTACAAAAACTCGGTGTTCCAGCAGGAAATATGCAGTTTGTTGATATTGAAGATAATTCACTGTTTGGACCAGCAAGACTGCTTATTTAACAAGAGAAAGCAAATATTTTTTTAGATGCATCTGCGCGGTGGTTTGGCTTAATCCTGGGACAATATTTATCTCAAATAAATAAGGTTTTCTTGTATATTTATTCTCTACGATATCCACACCACATACTTCGATTCGAGAAATTCGTGCAATTTTTTCTGCTAATACACACAATTTTTTTATATTTTTGAGCGGAACCTCTTCTCCTTCTGCTCCTTGACTGAGATTGTTTAGATGAGTTCGTGAACGTTTTGAACGAGTTCTTTTATATGCAACAACTGTTTTATAACCAAACACATATAGGCGGTAATCAAAATCGTTCGGTATATATTCCTGAAAGAGAAAATCTTCGTCTTCATCATGCTTTGTTAAAATCTTTTCTACACTATCAAAATCACGAATGAGATAATTGTCCTTTCCTTTTGAGGAAAACGTTGCTTTCATGATAAAAGGAGTTTTAAAAGCCTTTTTGATGAGCTCTATTTTTTTTAACATTGATTCTCGTGGTATATAAAGCGTTTTGGGAAAAGGGAGTTTATGAGTATAAAACATCATATATTGCATAAGTTTGTCTCCGTGTGTCGCATTGAGGCTTTCAGTATCAATGAGAATTACCTTGTGATGTTGCAAATATTGCGCTAGTGAGCGAGTTAATAGATGACGTTTTTTCCACGTTCGCATATATACTAGCTTATATGATTCTAATGGAACGTTATTTATACTAACGGATGTTTTTTTAGGATGTGACATGAAGTCTATTACCAGATCTTTATAGTATCCAAGCTCAATCTCAGGGGTTTTTGTCAAAAGATGTAAGTTTTTTTCATCAATAGGGCTATATATTGATCTAAGTATCAGAATTTTTTTTTGTTTTTTCATACGTTGAGAATTTTTTTCGTTGGGTCAATAAGAAATTCCTTGAGATCTTTTCTTCCTAAAAGCATAGGGAATGTCAACTGACTGCGGTCTTTTACGTTGATCTCAAGATCAAGAGGTTTTTCTCCGATACGACATTTAAGTTCAACCGCAATACGGTAGCTATGGCCACTACTACTGCTTATGGTATGCGTATTAACAATAGAGGGATTTTTTGCAAGTAGTTCTTCATGGAGTTTCTCTTTCCATTGTCGTGCTTCTTTCTCTGAATTCATTGTTTCAGGGACATTGTAGCTTTTGAACAAATCAATTGCGTCTTTATACCCAAGCTCTTTGGCAATTTCTGTGTCAAGCGATGAATAAAATGCTCCTGTGTCAACTTTTGCCTTAATTGTGACGCTTTTTTTACCGGATTTTGAATACAATTTAACTGGCTGAATAATAGAAATGAGTTTTTTACCTGCAATTGCTTCAATTTCTTCTTCTACTTGTCCACCAAAAAGATCTTTACCTAGTCGGATAGCATGAACCATAGATTTGATTTGGAGATGTTTTACCTGTTCAAGCCTCCATTTAAGACCGTCTTGGTTCGCAAGTTGGATACTTAAACCAGGACGGGCATTTAATTCAACAACAAGCGGTCCATCTTCTTTGTCTACGAGAAAGTCAACTGCACAGTAACCAAGACCTGCAATCTTGCTTGCTTTGGAGGCATTTGTAAGAATTTTATCCCAAAAGGGAATCTTGAAACCCGAATATCGAATTCTCTCATTTTGTACAAAATCCACAAAATGAATTTGTCCTTCTTTTGTAGCCTTAATAGTATGAGTTGTAATGCCCGTTGCAAGATCAACACCGCTTGCTGCAGCTCCTTGGGAAAGATTTGCTTTACCATTTGAATCTTGAGTTGGCCAGCGTATCATAGCCATGATAGGAACTGTGCGGAATATTATGACTCTAATATCAGGAGTTCCCTTATAAATAAACGGACGAAATTTTTTATGTGGTTTTACTCGTTCTTCTATTAAGATCTGATCTGGAGTGTAACTATGAGAAAATTTTCCTTCTAAAATATCTGTCATAAAAAGTTTGATTCCACTTTCAGTCAGTCGTTTTGATTGCGTTCCAATAAAGTGTCCACTTTTATCACGATTATAGATAATTTCAATGCCTCCACCCTCAACTCCTTTTACAGGTTTTATAACGAAATCGGTAGGGAGTTTTGAAAAATCAAGATTCTCTAATTCTTTGAAGTTTTTTATTGTTTTGAATATCTTTGTTGTCGGAATATCCCCCTTTTGAAGGACCTCTTTGGTGATAATTTTATTATCAGCGATAAGAGCAGCTACACGTGAATTATATTTCCTCACATACGTAAAATTACGTTCGTTGATTCCTAGAATACGATTTTTATTCCTTAGGATATTCGGAATCATAGAAGGTTGTGGAATGTATATCTTTAAAACGTAAAAATTCGCTTATACGCAAACCTCTCCAGCTACCGATTATTATATTTAGAACAATCGAGTATATAATAACTTCAGGATGTTTTAAAACAAATTCTTTAAAAGAATTTTGTGCAAGAATAATAAACATCACATAAGAAAGGCCAATAGTGTTTGCAATCAATATAAGAGACTTACGCCATCCCTTACGAATATAGCTTCTGATAAAAATTTCCATTACAACGATGACAATAAGGACCGATATTGGATTCAGTTTTATGAATGTATCATTCACTACTTCTGACGCAAAATATAGCAACATAAAAATCACAATTGTAACAAACGACATTGCTATACTTATTTTTGCAAGATAATGTAATCGGATTTCAGCGAGAAAAATTTGTAGGAGCAAAGCTACTAGAGAAGAGAAGAATATCAGGATTCCACCTTGCACCAATCCTATAATCAAGAAAACTTCACCAGAAACATCACGCGACATATGATATAAAGCGAACGTAAGGAGTATTGATGAATAAATGCTGAGACTTTTCCATCCAATGATATATCGTGAAAATGTCACAACCAATGAAACAAGCGGTAGATATAATAGCAAAATAATAGTGTACTCTGGTACACGGGCCTCTATCAAATGCTGTACAAATGTCTCGAACATGTGCATATTATATCACGAGAACTCTATAAGGTATAATGTATTAGGTATTACGTATTAGGTATCGGTTAACATACGATACGGTACACAAACTTGTGAAATCAATAAAAGACGTTCTTAAAAACTTTAATCCTTTAGAAGATAAGTACGTTTCACGTGAATATCAGTCATTTGGTGTGCATCTATCAGAAAAGCTCGATGACCACAAACACAAAAGTCTCTACATTAAGCTTTCTCGTGATATCCCACGTCCTGTGTTAGAACAAGCACTGAGATTTGTTGTAGATTCAGGAGCTCGTAAAAAAGCAGCTTTATTTATGTGGAAGCTTAAAGAAATAGGAGCGTTCAAACGATCTACTGATTAAAAGCACACGAATCACCTTTATTAAGGTTTTCTAGCGTATATATGATATCAAGCGAGTTAATGATTCCATCTCCGTTAATGTCACCTTTATTAACAACAGTAGGTGGTACTTCAAAGGCATATTGATTCGTTACTTCTGAGAAGTCGCTTCCGTTAGTACAACCATCACTATTTACATCACTTGCCTGAAGTTCAGTAAAACCACCTCCTGTAAGTGAGTTTTCATGCGCTACCATTTTATAAATAATATTTTGTTTTATAGTTGTGCTCACTTCGTCCGGACATGCTATGTCTTGTGACTCTCCTTGATATATGATTGAACATCCTACTTTGTATGATGTAACACCTGATGGAAGCTTCATTTCATATTCGACAACACCTCTCTGCGTAGATTTAATTGAAGCATTAATAGATTCAGTGGTGCAAGGGGCTGTACCATAGCACGTTTTCACTTTTACTGTAGATATGCTTTTTCGTGTATTGTTATAGATGGCAAAAGTTGCGTAGTAACTTTCAACGACTGCTGTTCCTGTTGGTGATGGCGATGGTGTGGGTGTATTACTCGGTGTTGCAGTTGTACATTTATTGGTAAACAGATTTCTTATATTTTCCTCTGTTTCATTTGCTGGAAAGTCTGAAAGTTTAAAAGTACACGTTCGTACTTGTCGTGGTTGAATTGCAGAGCTCGATGCTTCCTGAAACTCGTTATCAATATCTATTCCTTGTGCTGTTTGGTTTCTAATACAATGTTCAAAGTTTTGATCGAGTTTGCCGTTACATCGACGCAGTTGCCAATAGATTTTTTCAGCACTTGATGATGCAGATGTATTTGTATAGTTTAATGTAATGGTGTTATCGGCAAATTGAGCTGAACAGGGTGATGAAGCGCTGTTTTTTGAACTATTAAGCGTATCAGCTGTCATCGAGCAATTCTGCAGGAGGCGTTTAGCATCGGTTTCCTTTCCATAAAAGAGTTCAAATGTACGTGCATTTTTATCAGGTAATGTTATATTGAATTCTTGAACAATTTTTTGACCATTTACGGTGATTTTGCATCTGAAATCTCCTCCGACAGGATTTATCAACACACCAGAGCATTGCCCAGATTCTCGATTCACGACAACTCCTGTAACGTCCTTCTTGCCATCAGCTGTGTAATAACCATAAAAAAGCACGATTCCACGCTCACCACCTCCAACTCCGTTTAATGTGTGTGAAGAGTTGTATGGGAAAGGGCCAGAAGCACTTATATTACCTGTGCTTTTATTATCGCCTTTACCGCAATCGCTAATATTAATGGTCCCATCAGCTTTTAGATTGCATGTTTCGATTATGTAATCAAATTTATTAAATCCTTGTTTGAGCTCACCATTTATTGTTACCTTCGCCTCAACATCAGCAGGTTGCGCAGGTCCAGTGGTTGGTGTTGCACTTGGTGTAGATGTAGGACCTGGAGTCGTTGCTACAAAAAGGGCTTTATTAAGTGTTGCGAATTTTACAGGAATTTCTTCTGAGCGATAACCCCATGTACCTTGTTTTATGGCCATTTGGAGTCTTATCTCTTTAACATCTGCAAAACTTATAGATGCAGACGCAACCTTGTCAGAAATATCTGTGAGATTATTCCAATAAATTGCTGAGAATGGTCGAGGTCGTGAGTTTGGGCTACTACACTCGTATATATTTGGATGGGAAGTTATACGCTCTTCCATAGCAGATCCAATTTTATATTCTTGTCCGCTTTGTGTTTCAAGTATTGTTTCGATTTGATATATACCATATTGTGGGGGCGTGACTGTATTAAAACATAGCGTTCCAGAAACAATATCATGTCGAGGGTTAATGTCTCGTCTTCGAGGTGTTCCTTCATATGTTACATTGATATGCCGATTACCAAGATCAGTAATTCCTTCAGGTGCAAATGCCTGTGTTTCTGTGGTCTGTTGTGACGGATTTGTTACTAAAGATGAGCCAATAAAAACACCGAGCGTTATGACAAATAACGCGAGAAACGTCAATGATGTTGCGATTTCACCCTTCCGGCTATTTGTAGTATGGAGTCTCATAATCTTTAATTCTCAATCAAATATTCGTACAACGGCCTCATTCATAAGACCTAGTATATTTATACCACTTTCTGCAACAATAGTCTCGTCTTTAATAAAGCTAATTGAGGTAGCGGTAGAACCTGTTTTTTTTAAAGCTGTGATTTTCATAGTTGCTACGATACCTTCTTTTTGTTGTGCAGTTGTAGCAGAGCGAGCCGCAGAGAACTGAATTTTTCCACGAGATTGTTTGTTGATAATTTCTTGATCAAAGACATCACCGTTTGTCATGTTGGTTATCTGAAGTAATGTAGGATCATATGATAAGACTATATCAACAGCACTTGCTGGTTTTCCTGAGAGTAAAATAGAGACACTTTTTTCTTCCCCAGATTTTAAAATAATATCTTTTGGCTCAAATGATAAAGTCGCTGTTTGTTCTTCAACAAGTGATGGTTGTATAACGTTTTGCTGTTGTACCTGCGCTTTAAATTTAGGTGAAAAAAGTACACCAACAAGGATACTTAGTATAAAAAGGATGATGAGTTGAATACTAAGGAGGAATTTTACTTGAGGACTTAGCGTTGTGAAATCACGAACATCGTATACAAGTATTTGAGCTAGGCTTTTCATATTAATCTTCCACTTCGCTTCCTTGGGAAGAAATCATAACTGACGAATCAAGTGCATTTACAGCATTATCCTTATTGAAATCGCATTGTAAATTAGATCCGTTCTTTCCATATTCATCAAGACAGACTATTAAATCGCTTGTATTGATTATTTTATCGTTATTGAAATCCATTTTTTTGAAATCAATAGTAATGCCTTGTCCATTAAGCGTAGTAAATCCGCTATAGACACAGTTCCGTCTCGATGTGACTTCCTGGTCATTTATAAAACATCGTACAGCAGGCGGATTAGATTTCCACTTAGTGGTATCCCATGTGCAGCTGATATCCTGCCCCGGATTAAGACACCACCAATCAGCTGCTTCAGTCATTCTATCAACACCATCTTCGTTATCTTGGCAGGGGAGTGAGCCATCGGCACAACGATGTGTTTGCCACATAATACGGATCGCATCTTTGTTTCGGATAGCAGGATCTTGTGAGCCTCTCATACTGTTGTTTTTGAAGCCAACTGTTATTTGGTTATTTCCTATGTTGTATCCGCAGGTATATTGACCTTTTGAATGATTGCGTGTTCCTTGGTCATGTATAGGATTACCACTTCCGTTGGTAGCAGCATAACATTGTGCATCTTGAGCATCGGCATCCATAAGTATCATATTAAAGGAATTAAATTGTCCGCTGCCGCTTCCGCCACCACCACCTCCACCGCCGCCTCCACCCCCACCTCCGCCGTCACCACTTCTACCTACACCAGTGAATGACGCCGCATCAGGTTTACTTATGTTTTGTTCGTTGGCATCTTGATAAGCATAGAGATAGGCAGTATAGCGTTCACCAGCTTTAAATTCATTATCGTCTGCTATTTGGATGTTTGGGGGAAGAATACCTCGCTGTTTTTCTGAAATTTTCACGTCAGTATCATTATCTTTCATACCTCTTTTTGAAGCGACAATTACACCATTACTGTTTTTAATAAGTATCCAGTATCTATCTGTCCCATCTTTAAACTGAGAACAATTTGTTAATCTTTCCCATTCGAAATTAACACCGGTTCCTGAATTTTTAACCTCAGTAACCTCAAATCCGCGTGGGGTACAAGAATCATCCTTCATAGTGCCTGTTTTATCAGAAAATACATCGTCACTAGCTTGTGGGGGAGTAGTCGATGGTAAGATGGTAGGTATGGGTGTTGGTGAAGCTTGTATAGGCTTTTTTTCCAGTATCCAACCATAAGAAATATCCGTTCCACAAGTAACCCTTAGACCATAGAAATCCTTATTGGTTTCTGCTTTTTCTGGGAAATTTTTTCCCCATTCATACGATTCATTTGGACATGCATGAATACCACCTGTACTAGTACAAATTTGACCAACGACATCGTATTCAGACGCGTAAAGTCTTACATATGCTAAACCATCTCTTCCATATGGTCCATAAATGAAGTCAATATCATTATTGATATCAACAGCAGCAAAATCTATGGAAACATCCAGCGATCCGTTTCTAAAGGGTGAAACTACTCTGCCTCTATATTGTGGGTCACCAGTGGGATTATCAAGTCTGATAACTTGTATATCATTTGTTGATCCTTTTGTATTGCCGCCGTCAAGATCTGTTGTTTTAGTAAGGTTTCCATTATTGTCACGAACATAAACATTTGAAATAGCATGGAATTGACAAGGACATGTTCTTCCTTGAGCAAAAATCGTTAGATCTTGAGTTGTTCCAGCAGAAACAGTTTTATTATCTTCTTTTTCAGATACATAAGGTTTATTAATAACCAATGCATTTGCGCTATGAATGGTATATTCTTTTCCTTGCTCCAGAGCATCTCCATTTGGATCGAAAGCTATGCTATAAGAATATAGATAGGTTTTATCATTGCTAGTATCATTAAGCCACACTCCGTGAGTGGAGGGACCAGATGTAAAAGGTACGTCTGTGCACTTATTGGAATTTATCTTATCACATAAGGTTATTTGTACCTTGCTCGGTTCAACGCAGGTTAAGACCGTAATGCGTCCAGTAATATACACAGGAGGGGGTGTAGGTGTTAGTGTTAATGTTGGTGCGATTGATGGTTGAGCTGTAGGTGGCACTTGAGTTGGTGCTCCAGGTTGTTGTGTTGTGGGTTGTGCTGTAGGTTGGGTTATCGGTGTGGGTACGCCATTGGGGCATAGAAGAGATCTATCAATTGTTGCAATTTCCTGCTGAGGCAATGGACGCCAGTTACCTTCTGTTGTTACTTTTACGCTGATTTCAGGACATTCTTCAAGCCATCTCTCCTTTTCAGGAATGTTAAAGGGCGCGTTAAACGTTGCGCTACGCAGATTTGCAGAGTTACAGCGTAGTGTAGCAGGATGAGTCACGAGTTTTGACACAGACGCTCCAATAATTTCCTCAACAATATTAGCGGGGTTGTTTTTATCCTTTAATCTCATGGAGAGTTCTACTCGGAATTTACCATTTGCAGATGGGGGATTAGAAGTGAAACAAAGATTACCTCC
Source organism: Candidatus Roizmanbacteria bacterium RIFCSPHIGHO2_12_FULL_37_23 (assembly GCA_001788095.1). Lineage (GTDB taxonomy): Bacteria > Patescibacteriota > Microgenomatia > UBA1406 > HO2-37-13b > 2-12-FULL-37-7b. Next base: position 37,287 of record MFZX01000038.1, on the reverse strand, counting down.
CAAAATATAATCCCAGGTTCTTGAACGAATGGGATCTTCTAATTCACTCTGAATATCACGATTAGGTATCAAATGTATGAATTCAGTATCTGCGAATGATCGTGTATTAAGGGTATTCTGTACGAGTTTTTGACCAGCAACAAAACCTACAGCTATAACAACAAGAGCAAATAAAGCAAGGAGAGAAATAGCACCACGTTGTCTCTGTTGTTTGGTTTTTTCAGTTTTCATAGTTTTCATAATTTTCGTACTTCACACATGTCAGGTGTGATGTACTTCACACATCGCTAATTTCCAACTTCAGTTCCAAATGCACTTATAACATACGTAATATCGAGAGCATTGACGGTACCGTCATGATTGAGGTCAGGCGTTTTTTCATATTCTAATGATTTGATTTGCACTGTTTCTTGCGCATAGTGTTCTATGACAAAAAGAACATCAAGACTATTGATAACTTGATTATCGTCGAAATCCATATCTTTAATATCAATATCTAAAGATTCAGTAGAAGCTAATCCTCTTCCCATATACTTCACACAACAATACCAGTGCGCAGGTCGGTAATCTGAAAAATAAGTGACCCTTTTTTCAGTACAGCTAAATTCTCGGCAAACTGAAGAACACGTTTCTTGCGCTGCTGCCTCATTGCCTCTTTCTCTATATGCGAAATTCATACTGGTACAAAATTCTTGTTGACGTGGTTGTGGTGTTGAAGGAGGTTCCTCACCACAGCAATATAAACCACTTCTTTCTGGTTCGCTAAATATTCTGCATGTTTTTCCTTTTCCCGCACAATAATCATGGCATTGTGGAATTTCATGTGCTCCATAACCAGTTTTTTCACATCCGCCGCTTGATGGTGGAGGTGGGGGCGGTTGGTTCTTAGGACAACAGAACCAGCTTCCAACATTACTTGCGCTGCAAATTCCATCTGAACATGCAGAATCTCTCATGCATTGTACAAATGCTCCAGTATCTTTCCCATATGATTTTATGGGATTTGAACAGGGGAGTGTTTCTTGTTGCTGATTTGCTTCCGGACAGCAGAACGCCGCGTTTGAAGCGTTATCAACAGTGCAGTCCTCACGAGATTCGTCACATTGGCTACATGCTGATCTGCCACTTCCTACAGCTCTACATTGACCCTCTCTTGTTGCAAATCTGCAACATTGATATCCACCGCCTGATGCACCTATGCAATCAGATGGACACAATGTTTCTCTTTTACATGTACCTGCATTTGAATAAATAAGTCCACATTGCGCTGGTCTCTCAGTGGAAGTGGTGCCACAGCATGTTAATCCTGTACTGCATAAACCTGGTCCTTGGAATGGAGTCTCACCTGATCCACATGCAGATTTACATGTCCCTTGGCCATTACTGCATGATTGTCCAGCACCTCCACCCGGCCCCCTACCGGATCCAGAATCAGGATCGCATGAAAAACCGTTTCTGCAACTACCATTTGAAATGGAGCATGTTTGTCCATTCGGACATTGGCTATTGCCTAAGCTTCTATCGCAGCAACCTGGCAGGTCAGCGCCACCACCACTGCCTCCTGGGAGCTCTGTCCCCGGAGGGCAACACCATTGTTCATTGCTACCACCACATGATTCACCTTGGGGGAGTCCTCTTGGTTCAAAACCTCTACTTCTACAATATTCTGGAGTAGCACACCATTGTGGACACACGCCCCCAGAGCTACCTCCGCCACCTCCGCCTCCGCCTCCTCCACCACTCCCTCCTTCTTCTATACAGCAGAGGAAGCTAGAAGGTCCTAAACGAACGATTTTGTCTCCACCATCCTGGTCACAAATCGCGCCAGTAGTTACATTAAGTTCACATTTATCTCTATCAGGCTGATAAACAACCGCAGTATATGATTTATTTCGAGCATCTTCACCTTTAGTAATCTCAATATTGTCCATTCGGTAATAAGGAGCCGGAAGTTCATCTCTTGTACATTGTTTGGCAATATCCAATCTACTTTCATGGTCGACGCTGATTTCTAACTCATATCTCCCAAAAGGTAAATTGCTAAAATTATACCCAACGCATCCGCCAGATTCCTGACCCTTTTTATCACTGTAAGATTTAATATTTTGTTCAAATGTTTCACCTGTATTTTTGTTAGTAAGTTTCATCTCACATCCACTACGGAACCATGCTGAATTACCACCAACAGTATCTCGTAGTGTTCTGAGATGACAACTGTTTGGGGCTCTACCATCTGTTGTAACAAACACAGCAACTTCAAGCTCACCTTTGTTACTTGGTTGTGGGGTTGGTGTTGGTTTTGCTTCTATTATCCAGCCATAATCGAGATCCGTACCGCATGTAACGCGTAGGTTTTGGAATAATTCCGGTTGGATAAGCTCTTGCGCAGAGGCTGAATAGCTATTCTTGTACGTAGGGCAAGCGGAGACATCTGGATTGTTACTCTTGCATTCTTGGCGAAGGACTTTGTATCCTGGTGCAATAAGCTTTACAGAAGCGAGCGCGTCATGACCAAAACTTCTCACACTCATAAAATCGCCAAGGTCAGTATAATGTACGTCGATTCGACCTGAATTATTTCCAAGATGATTGAAAGGGAAGTTAGGAACAGGAAAATCTCCTTTTTCAAAACGCTGTTTATTGTTGTGCGTCCCAGCAAGGCCTTGTTTACCATCAAGAGCTGAAATATAATTACCATTCACATCTTTAATATAAGAAACTGCGTTAAATGGACAACCACATGTTTTCTGTGCATCTATAGTAAAGTCTCTTTTATCTCCAGTTTTCACACGAAGTTTATTTTGAGGATCCTCGCCTTCTGACCAATATGGTGTATTAGCAAAATAAGCTCGAGCACCCTTAAATTCATACGTTTTTTCCGGGGAAAGATTTTCACCATTTGAATTTTTGGAGATCTTATACTGGTAAATCCATGTATTATCTTCATTGGAATCAGTCAACCAAATGCCGTGTTCTTGTGGAGAAGTCCCCGAACTACGTAAGGGCGAACTCAAATTACACGTCGCGTTTTCACAGTAAATAAGTTGGACTGCATCGGGTTGACTGCATGCATAAACCGAAATTTTTCCTTCTATAGAGCCTGTTGCAACAGGGGGTGTGGTGGGTGAGGGCGTAGGAGTGTTTGTTGCTACAGGTGCACTGGGTACTGCTGAAGGCACCACTTTTGGAGTGCAGATGTTTTCGTGATTTTTTAAAATGATTTTTGCGAATCGGTTAGTATCTTGAAACCAAAAACCTTTATACCCAAGATACACGTCAGGACAATAATCGCTGTTTAATGGTTGGGGAAAGGTCGCAGTCACAGTAAAATACTGCCCACGCTCAGCGTCATAATCAGCTTCACCTGTATCCCTATTTGAGTATTCACACGATGCCGGAAATCCCGTTCCCGTATATATTTTACCCGAATCAATATGTGCGCTCGTTTTCCCATCCTCAAGTACAAATCCGTTAGATAAGTTCGGGAAAACAAGCCATTCCTCTCTACCACCTGATCGTAAGTCCTGAGCATAACAAAATGATGCCCTAATTTGTATTTGATTGTCTTTAATTTTAGTTAATGTAGCGCTGTCTTTTATTAAGCGAGCATCTGCAGTCATAGTATCAGCCTCAACTTGTTTATTGAGACTTCTATTGTTCAACTGCAAACCAGCTACAGCAGTAATTATTGCAACAACACTAATTCCTGCAAGCAGAAGACCAGAAATGGAGCCTTGTTTTCTATTCATGCCTATACCACTTTTATTGTAAAAATTGGCTATACCTAACGTAGCCCCGATTGAATCGGGGCGTAGTGGTATATCTTCATAGTAGAGAAGAAAACAACGGAAGTCAAGCTTCATTTAAGCTCGTTTAAGCTCAAATCCCACCTCGGGAGTGGGATTTGAGGCAGAATAACGGGGCTCTAATAGAAATTTAATAACTTTCTGATATATTAGCGAAAATGCCAGGAAGAAAGATTCCACTAATTCAAGGAGAATATTATCACGTCTATAATAGAGGTGTTAATCGCCAAAAGATTTTTTCAGGTAGAGAATCATACGAGAGAGCTTATAAAGCAATATTTTTTTATCAAAATGTCAATCTACCTATGAAGTTATCAGATTTTAATAAATTACCACCCTGTGAGCAGCAAGTACTTTTTGATAAAACCCGCTCAGAAAAGAAATTCCACGTTGAAATTTTAAGTTTTGTATTAATGCCTAATCATTTTCATTTTCAGCTCAAACAATTATCCGATCATGGTATTTCTATATTTATGTCAAATTTTGAGAATAGTTATGCTCGCTATCTAAATACAGCGATAGAAAGAGTTGGGCCTCTATATCAAGGTAGGTTTAAAACCCAACATATTAAAACTAGAGAACAATTTATTCACACTTCTGCCTATATTCATCTCAATCCTTATAGTTCAGGAGTCTTGTCTTCAACTGAAGAGCTTCTGCAATATAAATATTCATCGCTTTCTTTCTATTCTGGCAAGGAGAAAGACGATTTAATAGCTACAGAGAAAATTTTGTCTTATTTTTCAAACAGAGATTCATACATGAAATTCGTTTTAGATAGAGCGGACTATCAAAAGAGGCTAAAGTCGAACTCCAAGCTCAAATCCCACTCCCGAGGTGGGATTTGAGGCGAAGCTGAGGCTAGCTTATTAGTTTACTACTTGGTCAAAGACAATTGTGTAATCGAGCGCATCTACTCGAGAGTCATTATTGAGATCTGCTACAGAAGTATCTGAGCCGCGTTTGCCATACGATTCCAGCACGATAAGGAGGTCAATAGTGTTACATGCACTATCGTCATTCAAATCGCACGTTTTGAACACGGCTTTACGATTTTTGGAAAATGAGGAAGTATTTTGAACAGTTTCCGATTTTCGTAAAACAACCCATCCAAGGTCTAAATCCATATTACATTTAAGCGTTATTCCAGAAATAGTGTCTAAATTTTCTTGTAGATCTGGCTTACATAGCCATTGTTCGCTTTCTGTTGAGTTGCATCGAATTACTTCTTTTCTCAAAATATCAAAGTTATTTTGGTTATACAAAAAACGTACGAACGTATTTGAGCCCTCCTCATAAACCTCATCTACTTCAGGAAAAGGCACAAATGATAATTCGCTCGCGTACATAGAATATTGGACATATGTATCATGATTAAATGAAATCGCTTTTCTATCTCCGGTAGAAGTGTGTAAGGCATCCACAAATCCCCATTGAACATCATCCTCGCGAACATCGGACATCTGTAAAAGTATTTCCTCGCCGTCTTCTGTGGCTTCTTTAACATGGATATTTATACGAAGTGGGCACTGGGGTAGGGAAAAGGTATTTGATGTAATATTTTCTTGATTTTGTGCGCGTGGATTCGTGCTTAGGAAATTTCCACTTCTGAGAAACGAAACACCTGCTACGAGAACCAATATTATAAAGATGAGCATTGAGAGTAATAAAACAGATGTCGTAGCAGTTGGTTTCACAATTACTTGGTTTCCGTTGGAACTACCGTACCATAGTCAGCAAATATCTCAGTCACATCAAGAGAATTCACAATTCCGTCGCTATTAACGTCTTCGGGAATGTTTTCACCTTGAGCAAAGTAATTATCAAATATGAGGAATAGATCGACGCTATTGATGATTCCATCACCGTTAACATCTTTAGACTTAAGTGATTTCACAAAGTTAGCTTGCATAAGGTTACAGGTGTTAAGTCCTTTAATAAGACCATCTACAACAGCTGTAACTGTTGTAGCATTTGGATTAGACAAATAGTGCTTCTTTTCAAGAACCAAGCCTAAGTTTGGATCATTGTATCTAAATTGATCATTGCTTGGGCAGTCACTACCATCAATACACGAAGCGACTTTTCCGAGAATATCAGGTCTAAAGGTTACTTTATCACTATCGTTACCAATCGCCATTGAAATAATGACTCTTCCTTGAGTATTCTTTAATCTGTTCGCAATGTCGTAAAGTTTTTGTTCCCCAACAAGCACTCTTCGAGCATCATTTTGTGGATCAAGAGGTGGGCATCCATAGCGAGTATGGCATGGATTGACCCCACCATCGGTTATAAGAATAATAACTTTTTCTGTATTTGCATTTGTGAAGACTTCATCAGTGAGAGCCAAACCTTCATCAATCTCAGTAAATTCTTGGTTCTGTAGACGATTCGGGTCTGAAAGTATATCAAGAATTGCGTAAGTATTTTCTTTTGGTGTTAAGCGAAGTTCAACGCGGGCATCTCTATTAAACGATACTAATCCTATTTGATTTATATTATTAAATGACGCGAGCTGGTTTTCAACAAAATCTTGAAGAATTGCTTTTGCAGCAACAATTCTTTTTACCCCCTTGTTGTCTGTGTTGTCTAACATTGTAGATGACGTATCAACCACAAACACAAGATCAAGTGGTTTATCGATACATTTTAGAACAGTCCAGCCATATAAGATTTCGTCTCCACACTGTACATTGAAGTTGCCGATATCAGTGAGTGATGCTTGTGTATCCACAGGACTATTACCTTCTGTATTACACGCTGTAAGCCCATGAGTATTGTCACATCTTAGAATCGCATTTCCTGGGTAACTTCCTTTATTTGGAATAATCCTATATTCATCTTCATCTAAGTAAAGTCGTGAAAAGGCAGTTTCACCATTAAAGTACTTTTCAGCTTCAGGAGAATCTTCAGGAGAATTGTCATTTGGTTCAAAGATTTTAATTCCACTATCTTTTCCTAGATCAGTTGGATTTTGTCCAGGAAGCAGATTAAATGAGACATCAACTGGTCTCGCAAAGAAATCTCTAGTCGTTCCTCTACTGTCTACTTCGGTCCTCAAGTTTCTAAACTTTGTACCTACCAACGGATGCGGTGGGAGAACAGGATCGACAAGCGCGTCTCCACGATTTTTGATCTGTAGGTTGTTTGCAATGCCCCATTTTTTTGCATTTCTAAGTTCTGTAGGTTCAAGTGGCTTTGCAGATTTACATATGTTTTGCGCAAAATCAAAATCAGCACACTCTTGAATATAAGCTATCGCATTATATGTACATGCTTGAGGAGGAACTTCTGTTGGTGTAGGTGTGTCTGTTGGCGTAGTCGTTGGTGGTTCACAAGCAAGTTTTGGCGATGAGCAGTCATCACCACTTGCGCATGATGTTGGAAGACAAAGACATTCAGCAGAACTCGCTGTACAGTTACCTACTACTTGAGGACCAGTTCCAGAAGGTCCGCGTCCACTTCGATCTTCTGAGAAGCTATCCGAAGTATCATCCGCTGGGAATCGGGGAGGAGTAGGTGTGATATCTGTTTCTACTTCATAACATCGAAGTGGTCCTTTTCCAGGAATTACTTCATCTCTACACGTTATTTGAGGATCTCTTACACTACATTCCTCATAACACGCAGCTTCAAAGGGAGGAGGGGGAGTTTCTGTAGGAGTGAGCGTAGGTGTTTCTGTGGGTGTCTCGGTTGGAGTCTCTGTGGGAGGAGTTGGTGTAGGTGTATCTTTGGGACATAATCTATTTTTTTCCTCTTCTCCAACCAAATCTTCCAGATCAATCTTTAATATATTGAACGTATCGAGTTTTCCATCCCTCTCAAGATGAATATAAACAGCACATTCTTCAGTATTATAAGGTCTGCTTGTATCATTTTTTGCAATTTCAATATCTCGAATAAAATCACTTCTCTCAAGATGAATCTTGAATAGTAATGGATTGTTTTTTGCTTGATAGCGAGATTTACTTTCATCGTAAACAGGATTGTCTCGATCATTACCTTGGAACGAACAGACCTCTTGTCCTGGGCGAGCAACAGTAAGCGTTCCATCAGAGTCCTGTGCGCTCTTTAATACTTTTTGAGCTTTTGTCATATCAAGAGGAACGATACCTATTTCACCATCTTCAGTTACATATTTTTGCACTGCATATGGACTCATGTACAGATCAGCTGTTCCCAAGTTGAAATTTCTCGTATCCGTACCTGTATTTCTTTTTAAACACAGAGTACCATAAACATCTATAGATTGAGGACCACTCCCACTATAATTGAGAGGATTAAAAACTATTGCTGGGACACTTGCGTTACGCACAGGTTTTATTAATTCATCCTGTGTTGATCGTACTACTGTTTCAACAGTTCTAAAAGAGCCAGGGTATAGTCGTGTTCGACAAAATGGATCAAAGATCGGATTGTCTGTATCTCCAAATGGATAGCATGCTTCGTCGTGTTCGGGAACCGGAACTGTAATAAGGCTGAATATTTTTGGAGTTGGTGAAGGTCCTGCGGCTCGTGGGGGAACATTGATAGGACCAGCCTGACGACTTACCTGTGATCCCACAAAGAGTCCAAACGCAATAACGACCATTGAAACAATGGTCAATAATGTGGCAATTTCGCCTTTTTGATTGAATCGACTGTCTAATTTCATGTTACAGCGTATTATCGTGCGACTGTGATCGTTGCTCCTCCAGCAGTTCCTAATGTATTCACACCATTTTTCGCGGTAATTGTAAGTTTAGGATCAAACTCAAGTACTCCTTTTCCAGCTTTAAGAGCTTGAAGTGTAAATGTGAATACGTCACCGGTTTTTAAGTTTGTTGGATCGCTTGGACTTACTGTAGCTGATACAACAACCTGTCCGTCTTTAACCTCACTTCTCAAAATATCATCATATACGGTACCGTTTACAACATTTGAAGCTTTGAACATGGTTGGATCAAAATTCACAACCAAATCGACTGCTTGTACAGGAGTTTGTGCGAGTGCTACGGTTACTGTTACAGTGTCACCAACTGCAACTTCTGTTGCGCTTGACGTCATAGAAAGAGTTGTTTTATCAGCCTCCTGTGTTTGTTGAGTTGTGCCTTCTTGTAATGAAGGAAGTGAAGTTTTACCTTTAGAAAGATAAACGCCGATGAGAATTGCAGAAACGAAAACGAAAAGAAAGATTCCTAGAATAGCAAGTTTTCTATTAGGATTCAGCTTGTGAAAATCCTTAATGTCTTTTGAAACGTCATCCATGCTCTTCATTCTACCCATACTACAATTTATTTGTCAAGAAGCAAATCAATTTCTTGTCCATAATCAAGGAAAATGAGTGAGGAATCGAGAGAATTTACGATATCATCACCATTAATATCTTCTGACAGATTATTACCTTGTTGAAAATAAGCTTCGAAAATAAGAAGAAGATCTACTGAGTTAATAATTCCATCATCGTTAAGATCCTTTGATTTTACATATCGTGCATAATTGAGTCTACTTACCGCGCATGAATTGAGTCGGTCACCAATCTTAGAATAAATTTCATTTATTGTGCCTGCTTGTTGTGCTCGATTTGTGTCAGTTGAGAAAGCCCATGTTTCATCGGTGGCAATTGGTTTAATAATAGTCTCGTAAAACTGTGCTCTGGGAAGTTCACGTATATCCGAACCAGCTTTTAGAGGATCTCCATATCCAATTGAAGCAATGGTTATGTCCGAAATACTTTTAAGTCGGTTTGCAGCTCTAAGAACACCGGGTATGTATCCCTCAGCTGGCCCGGCCCCACCCGGGTTGCTATTAGGAAGACCGTCAGTGAGTATAATAACCACTGGTTTTCTTGAGGTGTCAGCGCGACTTAGAATAAGATTTCGAGCTTCATCAATGCCGCATTCAATACACGTTCCCTCTCTCACAATAAGTCCATTGCGCGCTATATCCTGCAAACCATTAAAATCTCTTGAAAAAGAACTTCTTACAGCGCTCATTTTATTAAATTGTATAAGTGCGACCCTGTTGTCGACGGTACTTCTACTTATATTATCTATAAAACCTGTGAGATTGTCTTTTAGCACTTCAATTTTGCGCTTTCCATAAAAAGGATCATCGAAGTTTGCCATTGATGTAGAAGTATCCACGACAAAAATATAATCAAAGACCTGCTGACATTTTTGCAAAGTCCATCCATACACGATGTCTTGTCCACAATTAATAGTAAGACCGTGAACAGTATCAACATCACTACGATTCTGTTCAAATGCATTTATATTGCATGCATCAGTTCCAGTTAAACCAATGTCTTTATTTTCACACATACGTATTTCCTTACCTCCTGATGGGAGGAAATTATACCGGTCACCATCTATGGTTATAGATACATGTGCATCTTCGCCTGGAAGATACGGGCTTATATTATAATTGTTAGTTCCATAATACGTTGCTGTTATTGGTTCACCAGATAATAATCCAGCAAGAGGTTTGGGGCTTACTGGAGGGTTGTTATAAAAAATAATCTTGCCGCTTCGTGCGCTTTTATTATTGGTATTTGACCATAAGGGGAATTCGAGAGTATGTTGAGGAGGTTGGGTATTTTGCGAATATTGGGGTAAAACGACTGGTTTACCAATCAAGTGTCCTTTCTGATCCTTTTTACATATGGCCAGTTCTTCATTTTCCCACTCAGTACATTCTTGTACAAAAGCAAGCGCTTCAAACGTACATACTCGAGGTTCTGGAGTAGGTGTAATAGTTGGCGTTGATGTTATGGTTGGTGTTAATGTAATAGTTGGCGTGGGCGTATCAGTTGGAGTTACTGAGATAGTTGGTGTAGGGGTTGGTGTATCAGATGGTGTTGGAGTAGGAGTATATGTTGGAGTAGGTGAAGCTCCAGGACAAATACGATCAAGATCAGGCTTTTCAAGTAAATCTGCAAGGTGAATGCGTATAAGGTTATATGTATCTTTTGGTCCATCACCTCGTCCGTTATATCGTAAGTGCACATAGACGCTACATTCTTTTGTATCAAACGTCCTGTCAGGACGTCTAAATGATCGTCCACCGATTGTTTCAATTTTTTCAACAAGCTGGCTCACTGAAAACTGGATGTTGAAAATAAGTGGGTTTCCGAGATTTTGATAAGAATCACGTCCGTTGGTGAAAGTACACACTGATTGATCCTCGTGAACAAGTGCAAGTGTATCTTGAGCTGATCCTCGCTTATCTTCTGCGCTTGCGACAAGTCCTTCGAGTGCTGTGTTTATATCGTTAGGTACAACCCCAATGTTTCCACCTTCATCTGCGTATTTTCGTACAGAAAATGTACTTAAGAAGATTTTTGTACCTTCTGTTGGGATAACGCTACTTCTTCCCAATGAATTATCATTTAAGCACACAGAACCGTATATATTAATAGTTCTTTGATCTCCCCGAGTTGTTGCGACGATCGCTGGATTAGGATTGTTTTCATCTCTTCCAAGTCTATTAAAGATAGCGCGTACATTACTTCCACCATTCTCAATGAGGTCATCAAGTTGGTTAGGGTAGAGTCTTCCTCTACAGTATGGGTCGATAACAGCATTACCTCGTGTTCCCATTGGAAAACAAACTTCGCTGTGAACATTAACAGGCTCGGTGATGACAGGTTCATTATTGTTTTTATCATCTTCTTCGACATGCGAACGCAATATACTTTCCAGATTGATATTAAAGGGTAAAGGAATAAATTGTTCAGAAGCTTGAGAATTTCTTTGAAAAGAACTGGCGTATTGTGTGGCTTGATATCCAATAATAAGACCAATGCTTGTGACCAAAAGAGCGATTAAGGTAAGGACTGTTGCAACTTCACCATGAATAGATTTTGTATCCTTTACCATATCTTTTATCATACCATATCCGATCCGAACCTCTTGTTTAATTCGCCGGTATCATGTACCATCTCTTATATGCAATTGCATGCGAGATATACGCTGTTTATAGTTGTTGCAACAATATTTCTTCTCGGATTCTCCTCGAGTGCATACGCGGCATATTTCACTTTGGAACCAAGCTCAAAAACGGTGCGAAAAGGAGAGCAATTTGATGTTAATGTAAAAATTAATACTGAAGGAGAAGCGCCAAAAACAGTTGAAGCTGTTATATTATATGATGAATCACAATTACGCATTGCAAGTATAAAAGAACCGTCTGATAGTGAAAAATTTTTTCCGCTTTTTTTTAAAAAAATCATGAACAATAAAGTAAACATGGGAGCATCAATAAATCCCGGAGCTGCAGATGGGAAATCCGGAGAGGGACTCATTGGCACTATTGTTTTTGAGGGTGTTCTTGAAAGCAGTAATGTTGTTAATTTTTTATGTCAGCCTGGTGATACACGGGATTCAAACATCAATGTGAAAAAAGGTGCTCGACCTACAGATATTATCGAATGTAGCAAGCTTAACGAAGCAACTTTCATAGTGTCTGGAGTAGGGGGGAGCGCAACACCAACACCACGTCCAACAGGTGATATTATCCCAACGCGAATACCATCTCCAAGGTCAAGTATTACGCCAACTGGTCGAATCACTCCTTCAATTACACCTACTCGAACAATTACTCCTTCAATTACTATCACGCCTTCTATAGCACCTGTAGCTACAGCAAGCGCGACACCGTCTCCAGTGAGCATAAGTCCTACACCATCAGGACTTCCGGCAACAGGTATTCTAAGAACAACGGGTACAGCGATTGGAGTTGGTATATTATTAGTTGTTATTAGTATAATAGTCAAAGTATTGATACTATAGGGGAGTATGGGAAAAGAATTTTTGTTAAAATTGAAATCTGATAAACGACTTTTAGGAATCGTTCTTTTGGTTGTACTGCTTCCGTTTTTAGTTGTTAGTGCTTTTGTCGTTACACGCTTCAGACCAAAAGCAGAATTTGCTTCTAAACCGACCAATATTACGACTGAGAGGGTTTCAGGAACAGGATTTAGAATTTCATTCGTGACAGACCTAGAGGTACGCGCTACAGTTGACTGTTCAATTGGTATTGATGGAGCGCAGTTTAGATGTGCAGAAGATTCCAAAGCAACAATTACTCATGATCTTTCAAACCAAGACCTCGATCCACCTGTGAATCTTAATCCAGGAACAGGTTATTATGTACGAATACACACAGGACTAGCAAGTCCAACATTAGCCTATATACCTGCTGCGCCTGATAACCGATTATTCTCACTTAGTTTTAATTCATTTACCGAAGATGCTTTATGGCTCTGTCAGGAAGATGAAGGATTCGATCCTGCACTCGATGTTAATCAGGATGGATGCGTAAACCTGCTAGATATGGCGGAATTGTATAGCGAGGAATAAAGCACGTTTGTTCTGCCTAATACCTAATACATAATACGTAATACGTATTAACTCTTGACATTCCTAAAAAACTTCTCTAACATGAAACTAATTGCATGAAAATTACCTTATATACCATAGCAGATGATAAAAGCGCATTTTGTAAAGATGTAAAAGCGTATTTGACAAGCAAAAGTCTTCCATTTGATGAAAAAAGAGTAGATCAAGATCGTGAAGCTCTCTCTGCAATGCTTACAGTCTCAAATAATTTTGCTGGAGTCCCTTTCACTGTAATTGAAAAGGATGATGGACAGAAAGTTATGCTTAAGGGATTTACACAACCTGAGTTTGATACAGCCTTGACAACCGAAGCAGCAAAAGCGGGTGAACCAACCAAACCACAAAGTGCCGGAACGAGTACTCCAGTAAATCAGAATGTGCAACAAGCAAAGCAAGCTGTTCAAGCAGGACAACCTCCAAGTTCTAACCAGCAAACTACTACAAATCTACAAGATCCAAAGAGCTCAGATGGCATCAAAGTTAATCAGACAACCAAAGCACAGGAAGAGCTTGATGGAATTTTAAATGATCTTAAATCAAAAGGCGGTGTAGATTTAGGAGTCCAGCCGACCCAAACTCCACAAACTCCACCGGCACCTCAAGCCCCTCAAGAACCAGTGACTCCTGCAGTTCCCCAGATGCCACAGGTTCCTTTAACACCTGAGAAACCTAAAGAACCAATTCCTCAGACTCCTCCAGCGCCGCAAGGTCCTAAAATTCCAGACTTTCCAGCGAAATAAATGAGATTCCACTCTTGCAATAGTTATTTCTTCCGCGTATAAAGAATATATGATAGATGGTGATCAATCTGCAACCTACAAGCCCCAAGATACAAGAAATTCACCCCGCTTCGCACTAGGGCTACGCCGGGGCGCGCAACCTCCAAGCTCCAATTCGCATTCACTTAACGAACAACCCAGCGAAGCGTTTCGGAAATGGATAGAAATGGAAGTACTTAAGATAATGAAGGAACTAGTAGGTCGAAAAGATGTCCAAAGCAAACGTATACAGGAAATCGCAAATCGAACTTTGGACCTGATTAAACCAGGAATGACTATGGGAGCCTTGTTCCAAGCAGCAATAAAGTTGAACGATGGGTATCCTGAGCTCGACCCTCTTGTAATCAAGTTAATGAAAGAATATGAACAAAAATACAAGTATAAAGCTATAGAACAAGTAACTGATCTTGTAGAAAATGGAAAATATGATGAGGCTGAGGATGTTGTGAAGAAAGTGCTTGAGTTTAAAATGAGCGAATAAGAAAATTTCGTACTTCACACACCGCATGTGTGAAGCTCAATTTTTTTTACTTAATTTATGGTAGAAGGTCCACGTGTAGAACCACCAGCGCAGGTAGTCACCGTAGAACCACCACGACCTACTTTAACAGCTGTCCAGGAACGATTAGCTCGACAGCTTGAGAGACAAGGAGTTCCGCTCGTGGATGGATCACCGCGAGAGCCAGCAAGAGAAGATGGCCCGGAAGCCGTAACAGCTGAACCAGCAGCACATGAACGTAGAGAAGCTCCTCCTGAAACTCCAGAAGAATCTATTCCTATAGAACAATGGTTAGCTCTTGATGCAAGTACCGAAACTGCTCGCCAATTAATGTTATTGAGTTCGATGCAAACAAGTATCCACGGACTTGAATCTCGCTACCAAACTATGAGAAGAACGTTGAAAATAGAGGTTGATTCTCATCGTATGTCGCTCAAACAAGCTAATGAGATACTTGGAAAGGTCTATACAACGATCGATAGAAAAAAAGCCCAGATGAATAAAATGCAGGAGGCTCTTCGATCAAGCGAAGATCCGCATGATAGAGCTTTGGGAGCTGACCTAGACATACATCTTGAAAAAATGGAAATTCAAGGACTCGAAATGGAGCGTAGGCTATTACGAGAAACAGGTGGAGATACAACTGAGATTGATAAACGCATTGCAGATAAAACACAAGCGCTTCAGGAACAACAACAGTTGCGTGAGCAAATAAAGGATGAAAATGATACTACTATTGAAGATCAAATGCCACCGGGCGTGAGAGCAATAATTGAAAAAAGCAAAGTTGAAGAGGTGATTGGTCACCGGATGACTGATGAACAACTACAACGTCTTGCAACAGAACCATTGAATGTACTTGAAGAGTTGCTTTCAGAAGTCGTAGATCCAGCTAATCCACAGAGAATCAGAGAATTGGTCACCAATCTTGCTGGGTCAGGACTCATGAATAATGAACAAGCCGATGAAGTTCGGACTGCTTTAGAATCATCCTATCACAGCAAAGATTCTAAACTTGCAGCAATTGGTGTGTCACTTGGTGCGATTTTGCTGGCTTTAGGCTGGGCTGCATCTCAGAGAAATAGAGCTGGCCAGATGCAACAAGGATAAGGATACGGGGTTGAAATATGTTGTAATAAGTTAAGAATAGGTTCCTGTTGACTTTTGATTAATGAGTTTGCTACATTGAGAGTAGCATAGCACAAAAACATATTATAACCTATTTCAACCTATTGTAACCGTGGAAAGGGGGTGAAGATATGGACGATCAAAATACACAACAACAGAATAACCAGCTCACCATACCTCAAGAAGTACGTACATATTTAGAGGGGATGCTTCAGGATGCAGGAATGACCATGGAAGATGATGATATGAAAGAGGAGATGATAAAAGAACTCTATTTAAGACTTGATGCATATATCACATCCGTTGTTGCAACCGCTTTACCAAAAATGCATTTGGATGAATTTATCAAAATGAACGAAGAGAAGAAGTCGAGAGAAGAGATTGAAAAATTTTTGATAGACAACATGCCTCATTCAAAAGAGGTTTTTGCAAAGGCATTTGCAGATTTTAGACAGTTATATCTGGGGAACGTTAAAAAAGCTCGGGAAGGGGAAGGAGCAAATTAAAACTTACAACCAACAAGTTCCAACTAACAGATAACCAGAACTCACAATAGGAAAGTTGTAAGTTGGAGCTTATAGGTTGTAAGTTATTTGTGAATTGGAGCTTGGTAATTGTGGTTTGACTATAAAGGATTATGCAAGACTTAGAAGCACCACCAATAGGGGGAGAACCAGAACCAATACCTGAGCCAGTAGAAGATCCTGGTGATCTCGCTCATCTTCGTCGCGAGTTCTATATCGTCAATCGTACTATTGATGTTCGAAAAAGAGCTCGAGAACTTACTGAAGAAGAAATTCGTCACCAACAGCGGGAGGCTGGTCCTTCAGAAAGAAAATGGTATAAACCGTGGACATGGTCTGAGCGTGTCTCTAGCTTTTTACAGAGAAAGAAATTTCATGTTTTTGAGGAATACTATCGCCAAAAATGGACAGAATCGACTGTTGAGGCGATGAATAATAATAACAACTCGTTTCTATCAATGGATTTTGTTCGCGGAATTGCAGCAGATGCCACCCATGAAAGTGATAAATATTTCGAATCTGGCCAAGCCAAAATTGGAGAATTGAAAACTGAAGTAGAGGAAAGAGGAGCCGATCGCGCCGGAGTGGTTGAAGCAGAAGATGAACTCAAGAGACTTCTTTTAGATGAAATCATTCGCCCAGTAGTTAATGGAACCATAACAAATGAGGAAGATATACAGAAGAGACTTGCGGAATTTATGGAAGCTCATGGGGACGAAGATGTTGTTAGGAGGCTATTTGGCATAGAAGCAAATCAATATGGAGAAGCAGCGAAACTTTTTGCTACAGATCTTTTAGAGATGGGTAGTATAGTACGTGCAGATATTGCTGCTCATCGTTATTCACTCGATCAACTTGATCAAAAAATATCCATCAAGCTTTCAAATGCGCAGTGGGCGAGACAAACAGAAATTAATGAGACGCTTGCAGACAAAATGGCTGCATTTGGGAGAAAAAATAAATATACTGCACCCTTTTGGACTCCTGCATTTCTTGGGGCAGCAACAGCTATAGGTACAACGGCAGTTCTTCGAATTCCCCGAACTACGCTTCGTGCGATGATGGCTGCGCCACTTGCCGGTTCTTTGGTGGGCGCAGGGTATGGGGCTCTACGACGCTGGCGGGAAGTCAAGATTGACCGCGCTATGCATATGGGTGAACGAGCGTATGGTATGGTTTCTCCTGACACAGCAAAGAGAAGAAAAGAAATGGATACGCTTACCTATGACATGGCTCAAGCAGCAGATCTTCTCGATGGTGGAAATCGAGATGAAGTTCGCGGAAAAGATAGAGAAGGATTACAAGCCATGCTCGATCGTCTTAGTACCAATCCTACCAATGATGAATTACGACAAGATATACTTTCCCGTGTTGCTGAAATACGCACACGTCTTGATAAATCGACAGGAGACAAAATTGATCTTATTAGTTTTTCATCCCGAGAAACTGTTGAACAAGAGAGATTTGAGCTTGTTAGAAACATCGCTGCTGCAAAAGTTGCCCTTCGCAGAGCTGGGATGAGCGACGCTGATGTTACAAGAATTACTGGTGATTTTGAGAGTCAATGGCTTGACAGACTCATTAGTGATAAAGCTTCTAAAGATCGTGCCTATAAATGGTTCCAGCTCAAACAAACTTCTATCGCTGCGGGAGAAGGAGCCATAACTGGTTTAGTTTCAGGTATTGTTTTACAAGAATTAGGAGAGCTTGGCGTGATGAGACATATTCGCGCTTCAACATTAACCGCTCTTGAACACACGCCTGGAGTTCGAGAAGTACTCGAGAAACTTTCTGAGCTCGGTGGTCCTTTTGAAAATCTCCCACCTACAGGTTTTACCAGAGAAGAATTAGTTGCCCAGCTTAAAGCCGGAGGTGTTTTAGATCTTGGTGAAGTTAATGGTATTGAGTATGAAGCTGTTATCGATCCTGGTACAGGGGCAATTGAGCTGTGGGATGCAGATACCCACTTACCGCTTGCTGGTGATCTTCCTGATATAGTACTAGATGCTGATGGTAACCTTTCTATTTTTGGTGAATTAGACCCAGATATTCAGGAAGCCCTAGAAAATGCCGGATTCGATATTCACCAAATTGATACGAGCGATCTCACCAAATTCCCTCCTTTAAAGGAAGTCATTCTTGAAGATAGAGATTCATATGTTTTTAATGCCACTGGACAAAACGTCCATATTCCTGAAGGCACCACCTTGATTCCCGATCCTGTTGATCCTGCGAAATGGGATTTGGTGTTGCAAAGCGACCCAACACACGTGCTTGTTGAAGACCTTAGTTTTGATCCTCAGACCGGCGAGATAGTGCCAGGCTGGACATATGGTCCAGGCATGGATGATACCACGATTAATATCACCGAAGGAGGGACACATATTGCTACAAAAGATGATGCCTTGGCTTTTTGGGATAAAGCCCATACGGAAATTGATCGAAGAGAGTGGTATGCATATGACCAGGCAGGTTCCCAGAACAACGAACTACGTGCATATACCATAAAAAGAGGGAATACCTTGATATTAGATATGAGCAAAATGGCTGTTGGATGGCAAAAAGGATTGAGCCCAAATCCTATTGATGTACAACAAGTTATAAGCGGGGGACAAGCGGGTTTTGCCTTTAGTCTACCAGGTATGACCGATAAACCTATCTGGATTCCTGATAGTGCAGATGGAGTCGCAGATGGTTTACTTCATTTGGACCCAAGTAGTACAGCAGAAATAGAATTGTCAGATGGAACACGAACAACGTTGGGTGAAGTCTCACGTATGTTAGTAGATCAGGATGCTCTTAATCAATACGCTGACGGCAATATTGGAACTGAATATTATGGCAGACGTGAAGTTTTTAGGCTTGGCGTAGATGGAAAAAGAGGATTTTGGGAACCAAGCTGGTATACAGAACAAGATGGAGAAAAAGTACTTAAAGTCTTTGCAACCGGTATGGGAACAGGGGAATTGGGTGGGGGTCAGATAGGAACAGAACCGCTCATAGATCTGTGTGGTGATATAACAAAAGATATTCCCCAGATTATTCACGAAGCAGTTCCAGGAGGCGAACCTATTCCAATAATACCAATCCCCATGATCCGCCGCAAACCGCTGGAGGAGATGGAACCAGGAACAAGACGCGAGCCGCCAGAAGAAGAAGTACCAACTCCATACACACAATATGAAACAGGATATGGGCAAATAGGTGACGAACAAAGAAGAGAAGAATATTCCGAGGTTAGATCGAGACTTCATGTTCACATTGATAATACTCCACTTCTTCTAGATACAGAAAAAGATGATGCAAAACGAAAAATAAATGACTATTTATCAAGTCGAGAATTAAGAGAAATATCAGCACAAGAAGCAGAGCGTTTTTTTAATAATCTTTGGTCATTCCTTGAGAGCAACGCAGACTTCGATGCTCTAGAGAGAGATGATGGAACCCTGTCAAATACAGTAAAAGCTCAACTTGAACCAATAATTGCGCCAATAACAGCCGATGATACTGAACGTAATAGATATGTCCAAGCACTTGGAAAGTTTATCGCGGTAAATCCTGGTTACGCAGCGTATGCAACATCAGGTGATGAGAGAAAATTAAAAGCCCTTGTAGCTGCATATCGATCAGTGCGATCAATTTTAAGTCCAATATGATGATATTAGCTTACTTATATGCAAGAATCTACAACCCCTGCACTTGAGCTTCAAACAGGTCCATTACCAATTGAGCAACGTGTTCTTCTTTATGATCCCGAAGGCTTTTCACACCACTTAATGTGGAGAAGAAAACGACTCGGAGTATTAAGTAATGGAAGTGCAGCACCAGAAAATGCAGGTGAAAGAGATCGTCTTGCAGCCGAAGTTGCAATAATATCAGCTCGAGCAACACTTTTACGGGGAGATAGAGAAGCCCCAAATCCTCAAACTATTAAAGATAGACTTGCTCAAGTAGAAGCTGAACTTAAAGCTTTATCTCCTCATGATAATCTTGCTCGAAAAGGATTAGAGACGAGAAGACAGTTGTTACTTGAGCGTAGAGATCAACTACGAAAAACAGGACCTTTAATACGGTCCAGAGACAGAAGAGTATGGAAAAAGGATGAGAGACACAATGGTCAAGCACTTCCTCTAGACAAATGGGAACAATTGTCTCCGAGGCTTAGAAGTAGTCCAGATGCTGAATTACGAGAAGGTGAAGAATATCAGTGGTACATTGGTTCTCTATCACCCGAGAGACTAAGAGAGGTGAGGTCTTTATCAGATCAAATGCAACCGTTAGGTGATGGCGTACGTGCGGTTGTTTGTATGCCTGCTTTTCGAGAAGGGGGAAATATTTATAGAACTTTACGGAATTTTGTTGGTCAAACAAATAGAGATGGCACACCGCTTGATTATAGTCAACTTCGGGTTGTTGTTTTTGATAATTGGCCAGCAAGTGGTAGACGGGATCAAACTGGAGCTGAAGTAAGAAGGTTGATTGAAGAAGCTCGTCGTCTAGCTCCGGGGTTACAAATAGATTATGTAAAGGGAGTGATGGATCCACGTGCTCAGACGATTGGCAACATTAGAAATATTGCAACAGCAGCAGTTATTGATAATGCTGCTAGACATAGAAAAAAACCCTCTAGTGATTTGATTTATGTAAGTAATGATGCTGACATGCCGCAAGGAGCTTTAAAGCCTACATATGTTGCCGATATAATTCATGAATTTGACACTCATCCAGTCATGGATGCAATGGCTGGAAAAATAGATTTCCCCCGTGAGTTAATGGCTAGAGTACCAGTCCAGTTTGCAACACGTAGACTTTGGCAACTAATGGATCTTGCTCATATGAAAAAAACATCAAGAGAGCCGTTCCTTGTTGGTCGTAATTCAGCCATGCGCTTGAAAATGGTTGCTGCAGTTGGGAATTATGACCAAAATGACGTAGCAGGAGAAGACGTTGAAATAGGTAATAAAATTAAATGGGTAAGAAGCTGGGATCCGGTTAGAAGAAGATTTGAGAGAGCACGGATTAAGGGTGGTGAAAATCAAGAAAATAATCGCGTGAGGTATTGCGGTAGAATTTCTGTGTTGTCGGATCCTAGGAGAGACCTCGTGAGAATTCTAGGGAAAGAACTTATACAAAGTCAATATTCAGCGTTCGATAGAGATGATTCAGTCAGGGGCAAAGCAGGTGAAGAATTAACAGAGAAAGCTGTTAGAGAGGGTCATGGTGGATTTAATCGAAGGGAGTTTGAGCGTCAAGCAGCTGCATTTTACCACAGCGCCTTATCATGGAGAGCGAGAGGCGGTCTTGATGCTTTTAATACAGCGATGAGATTACTGGGTGTGAAGTATGAAGTAATTGATGGAAATTTTAGAATTACAGATACATCTGCATTCGAGGAAGGGATGAGAAGGGTCCATAGTGTGGAACCTCGTGCTCATACGAGAGAAATCGCAAATTTTCCAGATGAGCTCAGAACAATTGGTTCTTGGCTTGGAGTTGATATAACTTCGGCGCAAGAGTACAAAGTAGGGACTAATAATAGGGTTTATTCTGTAAGGACAGCTGATGGCAGAGAACTTATAGTAAGAATAAATAATAGAAGTGGTCGAGATAAATATAGCGCTGAAGAATGGGCAATGGATCAAGCTCGGAGACAGGGGATACCAGTACCAGCCGTAGTTAAAGTCGAGAGTGCTGGATCTGTTATAAAGGGGATGTGTATATCAGTTATTGAAAAAGCACCCGGAGAAATTGTAAGGAGAAATATCACTCGCGATTCCTTAAGACAAGCTGGAAGAGCGCTGAGGAAAATACATGCCGTACCAGTTCCAGCAGGCTATGGTTTTCTTGATGGAAATGGGAGAGGAATGAGCCCAGACTGGGAAAGTTTCATAACGGGAACGATGCAAAGAGATCACGCCCAATCATTTGTAGATGCTGGATTTATTGATGCAGCAGATATCGCAGCAGCGTTGGAATATGTAAATACTAATAGACGACTTCTAGGCTCCGCACCGCAACAATTGCTTCATGGTGATTTTTCACTTTCAAATATGGTTTCTCAGAATGGCAGGCTAACAGGAATTTTTGATTTTGAAAATGCAAAAGCTGGAGACCCCTTATTGGATCTCGCGTATTTCTCGATTTTCGATAGGCCGAATACTGGAACTGATGGATTTAGAGAGCTCTTGCGGGGATATGGAAGGCCGGATTTACTTGATGACCCGAATGCTCGTACAAGATTCAATATGTATCGATTATCAACGATTTTTGCCTCAATGCAGTGGCTTGCTACAGGTGAGATTAGTGAAGCACGAGGTCAATGGCTTAGAGATCAATTAAGAGAAACCCTTGTTGATATACGTAGTGAAGCGCAGTCGTCGTCCGGACAACCCACACCAGAACCTCTACGTAGAGCTGAAAGGATTCAAACGCAGCCATTATCACGAGGTAAAATTGACAGTCTTCTTAAAGGAAGATTTCAGAGAGCGGTTGATTGGTTTAGGGATTTTTATGTAAAAGGGTTAACTAGAGAAGATCAGGAATTTGTGACAGCTCGAGATCGATATGTAGAAATTCAAGACGTTCTACACGCCGCTGTACAATCAGGCGATCGAGCTTCAAAAGAAGCTCTTTTTCAGGTGTTGAAGAGAGATCCAAATGTCAGGCTTGCAGATTTTGAACTTCGTCGCCATATTGACAGATTGGTTGTAGCCCATCGAGCTAGACCACAACAATTCCGTGAACCTAATCTAGAAAATCCTGCATATCGTTTTCTTGTCTATGCACGAAATAGGGGAAGTCTGAAGCGTTATGAACAAGAATATTCATTAATTCCTGATGTGAATTTTGCTGATGTGGTTTTTGATATTGCCCGAAGAAGAAAACAGCAGGGTAAAATTATGTATATATTAGATGAAGGCGGAACGTTTGACGTTGCTCTCCAACAAGCGGGTCAAGTAATCGGAATGCGCGTTCCAGGTTCGCGCCTACATCTTTCCTCAATCGCTGCAGACGACATGGCTACAAGGTTTGCTGATTGTCATTTAATTCCTGTTGAACACCATATGGCTGATGTCCATACCTTAACACAAGTTTTAGGTAGAGAGAAGCAAGATCTTATCATATCTGAAGCTGCCTATAAGTTTTTTTGGGATCCACTTGGTGCAGTTGTGCAAACATCAAATGCATTGAGAAATGGAGGTTGGGCTTTTATTGGAGATATACAAGAAAATGTAAGTTATAGTTTTGATAATTTGTTTCTCGATGGAGATGGTAGACCTATGGATCCGGTAAAGTTTTTTGAATACCTCAATACTCTCGATTTAGGATATAGATTTTATCCAGCAATGCATACGACGACATCTATGGGAGATGAACGAAGAGTTTTAACATTAGCTATCCAGAAAAGTACAAATACTGATATTCAGTTACCAGTCTTCTATGGTGAACGCCAGATAGATCCAGGGGAAAGTTCCTGGCGAAGTCCTCTCGTATATATTGCTCCATCTGCTGGTTCTAGTAAAAAATATGGTGGTTATACAAAAGTAGCTTAATAAATAGGACATGGTATAATCCAAAATCATGCATCCATCACCAGAAGAACTTAAGTTTTCCCGCGCTGAATCACTTATCGTTGAAACCCTCAGAAAAGGTAGACCATTTGACCGGGAATTTACTGGAAATGATTTTTCTATGCTTGTTCGAGGAGGTTTATCCACCTATGCTGACGCATTGGAGCAACGTAGAGGAGTTAAGCTCAGTATTATGGATGTAAAAACACCAATACGTGAAGGTCGGGTTTTGGTTACTTCAAGCGGTCAAGCACAGAAGAGAGTGGCGCCTGGCATATGGACACCAAGTATTGCTTATGAACTTTCTGCAGGTATTCGACAAGACACTAAGCCAGGGAGATTATTCGTACCTGATTTTGATTTTGAACCAGATTCATTTTTTGGTATAGATATTCGAGGTCGAGTAGCACCTCATATAGAGGGAGATGCTATAAATGACCTGTTATTTGAAGGTCTACAATTTGGGCTAAGAGCAAAAGGTGTTGATCTTACATATTTAGGATTTCGTATGCAACCAGAAACTATATTCGTCCGAGCTCGTGGTGGACCTGCAAGGTAAATAGAAAATTCGGGTTTTTACTTTCTATATTGGATTGTCAAATCTTGACTTTTTATACTAGCTATAGTATACTATAGGCTATATTTAGGCACATGATGGGAGATTTGCGTCCCATTCTCGTGCTTATTTTGTTCTTTGAAAATCGGGTCGCACGTTTTTTTTTAGAGTTGGAGGCTGGAATCTGGAAGCTAGATAAAGCTTCTAGTTTCCAGTCTCTAACGTCTAGAGACAAAAAAGAAAGAGAGACACCGCCCCATGGATCCGTCCCACAACAGAATAGTCCTACTGGTCTTTTGCGCGCTGGTCCTGCTGCTGCCCCTCGTGGGCATGTACGCGGGATTCGCCGTGATCGACCGACACATCGTTTCGAGCGTAACGAGCTCAGAAGTAGTCGAGCTCAGCGCGCTCACCGTGCAGCAACCAGTTACCTTCATCATGCTCGACCAACCGGCCGAGTACCCGTGCTCACAGGGAGGAGAAGAGCAATGAATCCCGGAACGTGGTCCACGCTCAAGGCGATCGTCGTTCTCGTGGCCATCGTGGCAGTGCAGGTGGTGGTGGCTTTCGTCACCGCCATCGGAGCATTGCCGTATATCGTCGGCCTGTTCCTCATGTCGATGTGTGGCTTGGTAAGCACGCTCGTCGTGCTACTGGGCTCGCTCGGCCTGCGGAAGCTGGTCGCGATCTTGGTCGTCGTGCTCACCGTCGTCGGGTGGATTGTCTACCCGTTCGTCGGAACCTCCGTCAGCAGTTTGTCGATCGAGCCGATCAGGGTGCAGGGAGGAGGTAGTTCTGCGATCTGGCTCATCATCCTGCTCGTGCTCGTGGCTGCCTTCGTCGTCGCGCTCGCGCGCGGATATCGCTTCTACCCACAGAAGAACGCGAGATCGGCGGGAGCCGGGGGTCGCGTTCAGCGCAACGGAAGAACGCTAGCAACGCTCGGAGTGTTCATGTACAAGCCCGTGGCGCGCAGGTCAACTAGGTAGTACCAACCCAACCTGCCCAACTCACGAAAGGAGCATGGGGCAATGAGAACGCTTCTGAAGTTTGTCGGAATGGTCGCAATCGCGGCCATCGTCTGGTTCGTCTTGGACCGGGTCATGGGACTCGGCACGGAGACGGGTCTCTTCGCCGCCATTCTGGTCGGCTTGATGATGCTGGTCTTGGAAGACCGCCGCATCTCGCCGAGCGAGTGGCCCGTGGCGATTGTGATCCTGATCGGTCTCGGATGGCTGATGTACGCGTCCTGGCAGGGCCCTGCCCTGCACCTGATGGACGAGTACGTCTACCGCCTCATCGGCGCGATTGCGCTTGGCGCAGGAGGTGTCGTAGCCTTCGTGTTACGGAAGTACCTTCTGGCGGCGTTCCTGCTGGCGCTGACCGTCGCTGTCTGGGCGGGACTTCCGTGGACGGTTCTCCTCGTCGTCGGTCTCGGCTTCCTGTGGTTCTGGTTCGTGGTCGAAGTTCTGGATCTCGAGCTGGAGGCACGTCGAGGAGTGATCGACGGAGGTCGAGGCGCGTACGTCCGCTGGCGTATCTACGCCAAGCGTGGAGGAACGCGCCGATGGCGTTGGTCTGTTGCCCAGAGTTTCGGGCGAATCGATCCGCCCCCACCGCCTCCGGCACCACCCGCCCCGTAGGGACGGAAGCACACATGACGTGCGGCTCGCGTGGGGACTCCGGAATCATCCGGTCGATCGCAGCATGCGCTGCATCACACACCGGTTGTTTTCCCGGAGTCCCCACGAAGTCGTTTCTGCTAAAACCTACAATCGATAAGTGAAGAAATCACTTCTTGCCTGGTTCTTTTTTAGCGGCAATAACGAGCAGTAAGATGGCGATAGCCGCAAGAAGTCCGAAAAACGTAAATGAGTTATATGCCTGTACGATAATATTTTGATCCATTATATCGATGAGGAATTAATAACCATGAAAGAGTTAAAAATATAGTACTACTGATAATACCCTTTGTCAATAAAACCAAAAGCATAGTAATATCTTGTAGTGATAATACGGGATTTACAAACGTAACTATAAAATAGGCTTTTGAGATATCAAGACAAAAATCTGATAAAAGTTTTTTTGTAGTATTCGCAAGAATTATCATAGCGGGAGAGTATACCAAATATATATTAAATTTCTCTTAACTGAATAAAAAATACAAGAAAGAGTACTTAGAGTTGTTTACTTTGTTTAGCTAGCTCTACGATTTTTTGTAACGTTTTTTTATTCTCCTGTGTGTATCCAAGTAGTGTATATTTTTGATCATCCTTTTCTATAGTAATCACAGGTGTTGCAATTTTTTTTGTAAGTTTATACATTTCTAAAAGCGCTTCTGGATCTTCATCGACCTTCTTATGAATGAAATCCACATTTTGACTTTTCATATCATCCACAACCTGCTGTGAAAACGGACATACTCGCCCTGTATATATGATTATGTTCATTTCTCTTCGGCCTTTTGTAACAATCGATCAAGCATTTCTTGTCTATGTGCTGAAGTTGTAGTTCCATGTTCATAATCAACAACGATTTGATCGATTGCAGGTAATTGTGGAGGAGCTTCTCCTTTTGGTAATACATCTGCTTCATCTGGCATATAAGAATTGTACTAAAAAAAATCAATTACAACCAGATCTCGGTTAGATACGAAACAGACGTAGAATTACGTAAATTAGTGAATTTCCACCTGTTGCAATCAGCAAGTACATATTCAATCTTCTCATGATTTCCAGCGTAGTTTCAGACAAAAATATTCGTGTGATATCGATATTAAACCCTACTAATATGGAAAAAATAAGTATGATGAGCGGGACAATAATGATTGTACCTTCCAAATCTTTTTTTGACGAAAACATACTCGAAGAAACAGAGAAGAGGAGATAGAGCGAAAGCACATTTATCCATATGTTTTCATTAGGGAAAATATCATACTCAAACATAAAAAAGAAAAAACCAAGTCCTACAAAAAAAGGTGCAATGCCTACGAGCATACTCCTGAAATAATCCTTTTGTTCAAATACTACAGAACCTAACTTTACATATCGTTTATCATCATCTGACTTTTTTACTACTGGAATGAGATCCATCTCTTTAACATTGAGAAGTAAAGCAACCGCAGTTATAAAGTGAGACAACTCATGAAGAAGAGTACCGGGAAAATAGAGTAGTGCGAGAATATAAGAACTTACGAACGTACTTTTTGTTATTCTATATAAGGCTCGAAAAAGATGCTGTATAGTCCACTGACTAATGAAGTAGATGAGGATAATTTGGGCGAAAAAAGCTACATACAAAATCATTAGTACAATTATATACCAATTTTATACTGTAGTGCTTTCGACTCCAAGAAGACGAAGTATCACTTCTTTGCGATATCTTCGATCGCCACGAGAATTAATACGAATTGCAGGGAGTTTTCCTCTTTTACCCCAGCGCTTAATAGTAAGTGGAGAAACTCGTAGAATTTCTGCAACTTCTCGAATTGTTAAAAGATCCGGTAAGTCATCGAGTGATATTTTTTTATTCGATGTGTTCTCAATTGACATGGTAGGTATTATAGATAACGAACATAATGTTGTCAAGCGCGACAGAATGGTCTTATTTGCACCCCTCAGATACAAGCTTAATGAGTTGCAATAGATTTCAACGAATGGTACATTAAGAATTAACATGTATCTCGGACCATTCTATTTTGATACAAAAGAAATTTTTCTTCTCCTTGCTGCCATTTTCATTGGAGCAGCTGTTTATTTCAACTGGCCTTTATGGGAGTTTGATAAACCAACACTTTTAACCCTGACAATAATAATGCTCATTCTTAAAGGACTTTTGCCATCACTTCACAACGAAGCATTTTTTTTACACGCAATTGCAGCAATATTTCTTACATTATTTTTACCACTATTCCAGGTGCTTTTATTCTACTTTATTACGTTTTTTTTATTGAAGGCTGTAAAAGTTATTTGAGATTTGAAATTGGAAATTTGAGAATGCATACCGGAGTTACATTTTCAAATCTCAAATCTCAAATTTCAATTTCTATTGTAGAGTGCTCTTCTAATCCATTCGAAGAAAGGCCCAAGTGTTACAGTTCCAGCTTTAAATTCTCTCTCCCAAGCAAGCCGATCATTATCATCTGTGACTGAATTACAATCATAATTTCCTTTTTCAGCTTCAGCTGGGCAGGGATGTGTACCACCTACGCTTGGTGTAGGTTGTGGGGTAGTGATGGCAGGACTAAAGGTAGGAGTCGCAGTCCCTTGTGGAGGATTTGTAGGCTGGGATGTTGGTCCACCTGTTGGTGGATTATTGCCAATGGCATTAAGTGCAGCAGGAGCGTTGATAATTCCACTTCCAAATTTATCATCTCTACCAGCTGGTCCCAAATCCACTGCTGTTTGAGAAAGTTTTTCCTTGATTTGTTTAGGGGTAAGTGAAGAATCTTTTGAAAGCATGAGCGCCGCAAGACCAGTAACGTGTGGAGCTGACATACTCGTTCCTGCCCATGCATCATACGCTCCGCCAGGTAGAGTAGAGTGTATGCAGTCACTTCCATCATTTGCACATGTGCGACTTCCATTTGGAGGATTTCCACCTGGAGCTGTTATAGTGACTGGTTGTCCATAACTTGAGTATTTAGCCCATTCGTTATTTGGTCCTGTAGCAGCGACGGTAATAACGTTATCCATGGTTGCTCCATATCGGGCAGGAAAATAGTGACTTGCATCACCGCCTTGAGTACATGCTGGATTATTCGGATCTCCTTGATTGGGGGGAAGATAGCCACAGTTTCCCGCAGATGCCACAAACAAAACATTTGGATTTTGTTGAATAATAGCTTTTACCGAAGGATCATCACCAGGTCCACCAAAACTCATGTTAATCACTTTTGCACCGTTTTGAACTGCATCCTGAATTGAGCGAATAATATAGGTCTCTGGGAGACCGTCGGTTCCTGCGCAATACCCAAGGATGCTTACTGTCCAATTTACACCTGCGACTCCACGATTATTATTTCCCATAGCCCCGATAGTACCAGACACATGGGTGCCATGACCAACAAGATCTCCTTGCGATGGGCAGTCTGCGCCAACTTGTTTGGTGTAAATAACATTATTTTGAAGATCTGGATGTGTTTTATCAACACCTGAGTCAACAACAGCCACTTTAACATTTTGTGATCCCGTTGTCTGATCCCATGCAGTTTCCGCATTGATTTTATCCATTCCCCATAGATAATTGTAATCAGTATCATTTGGTGTGTTATAAAAATAGAGCAGGTTAACGGGCTCAATATACTCAATAGGTAGATCCTCATACGCGGCAAGGACTTCCTGAAGGGTTTCTGTACCATTTGTTTTATATACAAACGTATTTGTAAGTGGCTCTAGAGACTCACGTGTAGTAACTCCTATATTTGTATCAACAGATTGATAGTGTGTGAGAATTTCTTCCGGTTTATCTTCACCTTTGATCTGTAAAGAAAGATCCTGCTGGAAGTTTTGGAGTATACCTAAGGGGTTTTGACTCCGGTTAGATCTGACAGCAACTTGAGTTTGAACATCCTGAAGAGTTTGATTCTCTTTAAACTTAATAATATATTCATTTTCAACAATATTATCAGGAGGGAGTGGAGAAGAGGGATCAAATTGAGCATTAACGGAACTATGAAAAGCTCCAACCAGAACAAGGAGTATAAAAGAATTACGTAAGCTTTTTCTCATTATTGTTGATAAAATTGTAAAATATTATGTACCTCTGCATATTCAACTTCTGGCAATGACGAATATGCTTTAATCATTTGCTGTACTGTTTTTGATCCATCAGTTCTTATTATATACACATTTGGACCAGCTTGTGCCGATCCTTGTAACAAACGCTCTTTCTCTATAACTCCAAGTTCAATATCGGTCTTTTGCAGTCGAGAAAGTTGTATCTCAGGATTATCCTGTTTCGAAAATTTTAGCTTTAAATCACCAAAGAAAAGTTGAATTCTCCCTACAAAAGAGCGCTTCATGTTTTGTCGTTCACTAACCTGCAACTCGAGTTCATCTGGTGTCAGATTGTCTTTATACTTCACAATCACTTCATTTTTGACATATTCGCCTTCAATACTATTATCATCTGAATTTTGAGCGTAAACAAGAGGAGAGAAAAGTGCTCCAACAATTAATAAAAGAAACAAAATCGTTGCAAAAAAAATTCTCTGCATAATTCTACAGTACAGAATTCGACGGGTGATTTCAAGTAGTAGTGATTGTAGATGTGTAAAGTAGATAATGCATCGCGTATGTGATGTTTAAAACCTTTTCGTCTTGCAATTGTCTTTTACTTCTGTATAATATACTTTTGTCTCAAAGATCGCAGGTTTCCTGCCAGAGGCGGGATTAAAACATTTTCCGGCGGGAGAGAAAACTATGCCAAACTTACAAAAAAGAGAATACGTTTCTCAATTATATAATCAACTCGCTCATAATCCTCATTTTGTACTCGTTGGTTTTACTACATCTAGTCACAAAAGATTAGAAAACCTTAGGAAAAAACTTCGAGAAACAGGGAATCAAGCCCATTTTACTGTTATAAAAAATACTCTTTTAAACGTCGCACTCTCACAGTTACAACTTTCAAACAATTTGTACACAAAAGACGTAGTGAAAACCTTACAAGGAAATGTGCGAGGACAATCTGCGCTCTTATTTCTTTCTGAAGATTGGATGAGTGGGCTTAAAGCTTTTCATCAATTCTCCAAAGAAGAAGAAGGTTTAATTTTCAAGGTCGGGCTACTAGATGGCGAAATTTATGAAGAAGCAAAACTTGTGCAACTAGCAGTTTTACCAGGAAAGAACGAGTTAATTGCGAAGATTATTACATCACTGCGCTCGCCACATTCAAGAACTGTATTTAGTATGCGTTATAGTTCAATGAAGTTAATACAGGTCCTGAAGAATGCAAGCGAAAAAAGCATTAAAAATTAAGATTTATAAATTATAAATTAACGAGGGGGGTGAACGTTATGGCAGATGACAAATCAGAGGATCAAAAAGCCGAAGCAACAGAGAAACCAAATAAAGTAGAAGAAACAAAAAAAGTAGAAGAGGAAACAAAAAAAGCTGAGAAAGAAGTGAAACAAAAAGAAGAAAAACTTGAGCCCAAGAAACAAGCAAAAGCCGCTTCAGCAAAAGTGGAAAAAATAGCTAAAGAAATTGAGGGCTTATCAGCGCTTGAGCTTTCAGAATTAGCCGGTCATCTTGAAGAAGTTTTTGGAGTCTCAGCTATGCCTGCTATGGCAGCTGCTCCAGCAGGAGCTTCTGCTAGTGGTGAAACAGGCGAAGCTGCTGAAGCTAAATCAACCTTTACTATTGTACTTGCTGATGCAGGAAGTAATAAATTAGCTGTTATTAAAGCAGTACGAGAAGTCAAACCTGATCTTGGTCTTATGGATGCAAAGAAACTCGTTGAAGGAGCACCAAAAGAGATATTAGCTGGTGTTAAAAAAGACGATGCAGAAGCTGCAAAGAAAAAGATTGAAGAAGCAGGTGGGAAGATAGAGCTGAAATAACACAAATATGTATTACGTATTAGGTATTACGTATTAGGTATCGGATTGAGAAAAAGAGTCCTTTATCAGGACTCTTTTTTTGTTGACATACGGAGAAATAATATGTTATGCTGGAACTATTCAATATATTTGATATGAAAAAAGTACTTTTAGCCTCATTTTTTTTAATTGCTCTTTTTATTTTTCTTAAACAAGATTCTTTCGCCACTACACAGAACGCATCTATTCTCGCTCAAAGCGGACGTAGACAATGTGGACAAAGATGCGGACTTAGATATGGAGGATGCGCAACTGGGCTTAAATGCATGTATAGTTCAAGATCTGGTAGCTATGTATGCGTATACCAAGCTCCTGGACAAACATGTAATGGTCGTAATCCATGTTGTAATCTCATACCTATACCCACTGCCCCGAGCACTAATGTTACTGGTGTTATTGCGCGTCCAAGCGTAGTAGTTCCAACAGGAGTTTATGATTGTAGTATGTGTGATGTTGATGGAAATGGAGTTGTTGACCAAAATGATATTAACATCTTACAGCAAAAAGCTGCTTCAGACGCAAATATACAACCGTTGGTATTATTTTGCACAAATCAGTGTATGGGTTCCGGTCTAACTGTCACACCTCCCCAAACCACACCACCACCAACAGGGCAAATCGGAGATTGTGCGAGTAGCCAAGGACCCGGAATTAAAGATGGAAAAGTTGACCTTTTGGATATCGATCAGTTACGCAATGAAATCAATCAACAGTCTCAAACTCTTTTTTGTGATTTTGATGGCAATAGTGTTGTTGACATTTTTGATTTCAATGACTTGCGTAAGGTATTCGTTTCGCAATCTAAAATCTAAAAATATATGGATTCAAAAGTTCGATTTACAATTTTAAGCCTCGTCTTCGTTCTCTCAACAGTATTTTTCTGGATGATGTTAAACAATTATCTTTTACCTTCAAAAGCTCAACTTGATACAAACATGAAAGTTTTTATTTCAGAAAAAGACATCCCTTGTAATGCAAAAGGACTATGCCTTGCTCATATTTTTGGATCAACCAATACAGGAGTTGGTGTTGCAGGTGTTCAAGGGTCTTTTAGATATTCTGATAATATTGATGTCCTTGGACTTATACAAGATGAATTTTGTAAAAATGCTTCGTTTAAACTAGATACAGAACTTGGTTTTCGTATAGATCCAGCTTCGCGATCTGCAGAGTTTGCGCTTGGGGCTCTACGAAAGGACGATTTACTCGAGAGTGGGGCAAAATGTATTACCGGCGTTATTTTACAACCAAAAAGTGGGACCACAACCCCTGCCCAAGGATTTATACAGTTAGCTGATAGTCCATTATGGAAAGCTGCTGGAGCTCAACCTTTAGTAGTTAATGCTGATTCTTCCCAGATTACCATAAACATAACAGATGATGCACCGATTCCATCATTGACTCCACCAATTGATAAAGACAAGGGATGTTCAACATATAGCAAAGGTGATTGTAATTGTGATGGGGCTATAGATCTTGAAGATTGGGAAAATATACGCTCATCAATGAATGGAGAAGGAGCAACGTGTGATGTAAACGGTGATGGTGCCTCAAACAATATTGATGTAAGTATATGGCTAATAAATAACGAATTTATTCAATAAATATGTTTACCGTTTTGAAATCAAAAACATATATTTTAGTCGTGGCGACAATAGCTGCGCTTGTTTTTTTTGGACTGTTATATAGAGTTTATATACTTCGATCACAAGCTGCGGTAAGCAATATCGATATCGAAATGAATCCATCCAGTGGTCCTGTCCCCGAGACTTCCATGCAAGTAATATTTAAACCGCAAGAACCTGGAAAAAAAATATCTGCAGTTGATGCTGTTTTTAACGTAGAAAATGGTCTTTATATAGGTTCAGATGGATGCGCTAATCTCGAAACAGGCGACACCTCTATTTTTAGTGAGTTAATTTCTGAATCTAACGGTGCGAAAGGCAGGTATGGTTGCGCAGTGCTTAAGAAAGATGAGGAATTACCAAACGCTGTGGTAATCGGAATCACTGTAGCTTGTACTAATAATGATCCTATCAAAGTTACATTTGATTCACAAAACTCTCAAATTGTTGGTAATGTTGATGGGACACAATATGGCTATGGAAACGTTGCTACAGCAACATTTGACTGTTCTGGGGGTGAACCACCACAAGGACCACCAGAAGAATTTAGTCAAATCAGTGCTTCCTTCGTTCCAGAAGTGTGTGATACCCAAGTTGGAGCAACGTGTGATTATAAGCTAAGAATCGCTGCAAACAATGGACAAGATAAGATTTCAGGATATTATGTAAGAGTGGCTTATGATAAAGGAATACTTAAAGGACAGAGTGTTAAAGGTCCTGGAATAGAACTTCCAGATAGACCAACATTACCACCATTGTCTGTTACACCTATACAATCCGGTACAATGTCTGCTCGACTTGGAACTTCAGTAGTACTCGGTGAGTTAGCACAAGCGGCTCCAAGTCCAGGAGCAGCTATTACATCGCCAACTCCAGGTACACCAGCAACTTCATCTACACCAAGTCCCACAACAACCATACCTAATACGCTTGTTTGTACAAATGACCAGGACTGTATTAATAAATACTGTAATGGAAATCCAACATGCGGACTTCGATGTGATATTCAACCGGGTCAAACACAAGGTGTGTGCGTGCCTCCTGTAATGACCCCAGTTCCACCGGTATCACAAGTCCCAACTGGAGTCTTAACTATCCCACCCCTTCCATCAGGAGTACCACCCCTTTCATTAGGATGTCAGGTAGTTGCGTTTAATGTCAATGATGAAGCTGGTCAAATAGAATTATTAGTAGTATGCGATCAGTCCCAGAATGAACTTTTAAGTTCATACACCAATACGTTGAGCCTTAAGGCAATTGGTAATGGTGCTGGCGAACTCACAATTGCTTCAATTCAGGTGGTTGGACCTCAGGGTAGTCCTTTATATACAGTTGATAAAGGCATAGCGGCATACGTAGTTGGCGGAGGCGCAGAAGAAAAAGGGAATGTTACCTTGAAGCTTAAAGGTCGATTACAATGCGTTCCTCAAAAACCAAAAAATCCACCTGAAAAGTTTTCCGCACAAATCGGATTAAAAGATGGTGGACTCAAAGCCCCAATATTTAAAGATGTAGAATTGACATTTGATGACAAAGGACATCTTAATGGGGAAGTTACTTTTGATGTTAATACCAATGAAAAAGAAGGGTATGCAGTGTACTCCAAATTTAAGAGACATTTGAGAGAAAAGATTTGTGATGCTACACCAAAAGAAGATTTCCCTGGGGCTTACCGATGCGATAGAGGTAGAATAGATCTTAAAGCTGGAGACAACGTCATAGACATGTCCAACATTGTTCAACTCTTTGGAGATCTTGCATTTGAAGATCAGGATGGTGTAGTAAATTCATTTGATATGGCAAAGATTCGATTATGTCTTGGAAGTAAAGATGAGGGATGTGTGCGTAATGGAGATTCGAATTTTGACAATATTGTCAACGCAAGTGACTGGGCATGTGCCATTGCTGCGCTTAACGAACGATACGATTCAGAGTAGTGGACTTGTCGAGTCGTGGGAATCCACTCGGTCTCCAACCTTTAATATCAATGTGCCATTATGTTACCTAATAAAATCTCAAAACAAAAAAATAGGTTTCTTTTACCCGTCATTATGGTGGGTTGTGTGATCGTTCTTATTATATTTTTTGTTTCTTCAAAGCAATCATTTCAAGAGCGGATAAAAAACAGTCAAAATTCACAAATCAAACAAGACAAGATAAAGACTGAGGGTAAATTTTTCCTTCAGACTGAGTTTGGACAAAACATATATAATCCAGGAGATGAGATTTCTATAGTGTTGTACGGTGATTCTCAAGGGCAGGAAATAGGTGGTTATGATAGCGTGCTTACGTATGATACAAATGTACTTACCTTCAAGAAAGGAGAGAATATCATTGAAGGATTCGAGTTATTCACTAGTGAAAAAGAGAAGGGAGTTTTGTCTCTAACTGGTGTAAAAAATCTACAATCAACACAAATATATAAACTTTCCAATACTGCACTTGCTACATTGACGTTTACTGCTGACGATGAGGGACTATCACCGTTATCTTTTGTTTTTATACCGGGTAAAACCAATGATTCAAATATTGTGACAGTCGCAGCAGAAGACATACTAGGGTCTGCGCAAGGAGTTGTTATTTATGTTGGCGAAAATGTTACGTTGACTTTGCAAAAACTATATTCTATACCACAAACAAGCATGAAGGTAACTCTAAAATCTATTGAGATTCCCGAACCAGTTTGTAAAGACTGTGAGACTTCGGTAGAACTCGTGGTTTCTAACGGAAAATCACAAGAGACTCTTCGTTTCATAACTGGAGGAATAGGTGGAGCACAGTTGAAAACGAGTGAAGCTTTTGGATATGTTTTTGAGGTTAGTGACATTAAAGAGAAATCTGTTGTATTGAGATTTGCTCCTAAAAACTAACCGAGGCTTGATATGAAAAATAAACTGTCTCCATTTCTTTTTATAGTTATACTTATTCTATTCATCGTAGCCTTCGCTGTTTCTCGCTATTATTCAATTGATAACAAGCCCTTTCCACAGAGAAAGAGTCAAGCATCAAATCTTTTATCAATGAATGAAGCTGTTGTAAGTACAGATTCGAATTATATCGAAGACGATTCGACTGCAATTTTTTATATTACTACTGGAGCACGAAACGTTGGATTATATACTCTCGCAGAAGATAGTAGTAATAACGTTATTCAATTTTTGTCTGGAGAACCTGTATATTCAACAACAAGCCCTATCCAATACCGTGGTACTGATATTCCCAGTGAAGAGACGCGAAAGCTTATCCCTGATGATCCTGCTCATCTTTCCTTAACCGCACGTTTAGATGATCGAGAAGCTCAATATCTTCAGTTAGCACAAATCTCTGTTAACGCTACCCACTATTATTTTAGACAAATTCGTTGCAATGATGTTCCCGTATATGGATCATATATCAATCTTCATGTTGGAGAAGATACTGAAGTGTATAGCATTTCAGGAGCTCTATTGAAAACTGATAGTGAGTGCATTGCACAAATATCAGAAGAGCAAGCTCATGAGATTGCACTTGATACATTAAAGAGAGATGTGCAAGGAGCAGGTTCATATAATGTTAGGGCTTCAGAACAATCTATTATTAATCTAAATCTCATTGGAGAAAGTGAAGATAACACAAATTATTTTACACAAATGATAACTACCTGCGCAGATGAAGATATATGTAGGATATATTTTGTTGACTTAGTTTCTGGAACTGTTGTCTACGATTTTCAATTATCATCAGGAGCAGTAGATCGAAGAGTAACTTCAGATGGAGGTGTATCTCGTACCGAAGGTCAGGGCCCAGTAAGTGATCAAGAAATCAACGAAGCATATG
>MFZX01000037.1 GCA_001788095.1 Candidatus Roizmanbacteria bacterium RIFCSPHIGHO2_12_FULL_37_23 | reverse complement strand
TAAATCTCTTTCAAAATCTTCAATTCCCAATTTAAGATAATGTGCAAACCGTCTTGATAACGTAGTCCTCTCATTACTTTTATTGCGAGCCCTACGAATTTTATCAATACCAAAATTTCTTCTTTCTCCTGTCAAGTTTTTTTCACCGTTAACTCTTCTTGCTTGCAAAAACTCATTTTGATCTTGGCTTCCCCTCAGTCTTGCAAAAAATCCTTGCAGGGTTGATTCAAATTCCTCAAACGAGATATTAAATTTCTCAGTCTGATCCGATCCGCTAACCTCTATAGTGGGCGTGTATTTCATATATCTTTTATGAAGTTCCACCAATGCAGTCCTCATGCGAGGGGATGTAAAATGTGCCCACTCAAGCGTGTAATTTGGATTTGTCCTTCTATTTTGTTCCCACATCTCACGCTCAACGAGTTCTACCGCAGACATCATAAGTGGAAACGCTTCTTTCTCAATCATGTATGTAGGTACTCGATTCAATCGCTGATAAAGAAACCCATGAAGTTCTTCCTGCAGAGTCATTTCTGATTCTGGCGTGAATAATCTCCTATCAATCTTTACAAACATTGAAGGATATGCCCTTCGAATAAAATCGTAAATCTCAACCTGATAAAGAGATTCATGTATCGCTCCTTTGTATTCTGCATATTCTGCTAATAATTTCTTTTGCGCGCCTGATGGTCTCCTATGATGTTTCAATACTTCATCAAGAGCGCTCTTCTGAGTTTGCAACTGTTTAAATCTTTCAATAAAAGCCCGAAAATCTCCAATATTATGTTTCCTCATTACGCTCGTTATTGCTGTATCACCATATTGCACAGAGCGAGATAAAATATAAGCAAGCATACTATCATCTACTTTTTCTTTTAACTGGTCATTAATAAAACGTCTTAAAAAGTGTGGTCCGAGAAGACGTAAATTATCAAGTGTACGATTAATATTAAGTACACGTTCACCACGTATTTCTTCCCATACATAATGAGCATCATATTGCGCGGTTCTCCAACCGTCTCGAGTTAAAATACCAAGAACCCTAGCTCGGAAAAAATCACCCATAGCTACATACTTTTCATGAAAATCGAGAAGTTCATCAGAAGCCCCATCAAAGAATCCTCGTTCGAATTCCCCTTTATAAAAGTGTGCTCTTGAATGGTGATACGGATCTTCCCAAGGATTAGGTGGATTGTCTAAGTCTCGATGCTGAAATGCATAACGGATATCTTCATAGTGTCCGGGAACTCCAAACCTTTCAAGCAAAAGATCAACGTCAAGCTCAGTAATCATTTTCTCAACACCACGGTGGAAAGGAGCAGTATAGAGAGTTCTTAATGTATGAAATTCTCTTCTTTCTGCACTTTCTTTCACTTCTTTTCTCCATGATACGACAAGATGTGATGTCAATAATTGTTCCCAGAACTCCATTGTCGCACCTTTAGCAATACCGCTTGCCATACGAATACGTCTTTTCATTTTTCTCTCCCACGCAAGCGAACTCGTTTCGCGTTCTACCCTTGCAACTTCATCCTCTCCTTTTTCCTCTGCTTGAGCAAGCATTTTTGATCGCAGGTGTGCCATGAATTTAATCCATGCTTTTTCTTGAATTTCATCTAAGTTGGTAATCTCATCTACCCTACCAAATTCAGATGTAATAATTCTGTTTTCACGAGCAAGTTCATCTTCTAGTGCTTCGACATAAAAACTATACGCAATGTGCATGTCTTGATTTTCCGTAAAAATTCTATCAAGATGGGACGTATTAAGTTTTTCGCAATATAATGCAAGTTTCTCAAATCCAAGTCCAAGGTAAGTAATAACCTCAGCGTTGTGAAGATATTCAGTATCCTCTTTTAAGTTTATTAAATTTTTGCTAAGTATATCTCCAATAGCCTCACCGACTCCCATAGTAACAGTAGCTCGTCTGGCTCGTCTTTCTTTTCCACCAATAAATCGGTTTCCTTGATCTGCAATTTGATTAGGGTTATTGACAAGGACAATTTGTGGTATCTTTGCATTTTTTCTGAGTAAAGCCAAAACGTGTTCATTGTCACCGCTATAATTTGAAAGTTTTTCACCTAAATCTCGTACATGTCGTATAAGTATTCTATAAAAATGATTCTCATACATGCGGTCAAAAGCTACATCGAAAAATTCAAGAGGATTGGCATCAATACCGCTAAAAACACTCTCAAGCACATCTCTCGCATCTTCCTGAAATCGTTCCCACCACTCATCCTCTGGATATTGAGATAACCATTCTGCTAAAGCTTCAGGACTTTGAAGTGCAGCCAAAACTTGGTGCTGTCTTTCTGTAAAAATCATGCCTGATCTTACTGCAGCATACTGCAGATTTCCCTCTTCTCTTATTGAGCGTTGTTCCGGTCGAGCATCTCGTGCCTCCATCTTATCAAGCACTCTCGTCAAAAGCTCAAAACCCCTACCTTGTTTAATTAATCTTTCTTCTTCATCTGCTGTTTCTCCCATTATTTTGTAATACTCGTTTGCTTCTCTTTTAAGCTCAAAAGCTGTACGTTCATCTATATTGCCTCTTCGGACTAAATCAGTCAACCTTACCCTCATTTGTGTAAGATGATTACTCTGCTTGTCTGCTTCTTCAGTAGATCTCGGTAGATTGCCAATAAGGCTTTCGCGAAGATTATCTCTTCTTTTCTCTAAAAGTTCATCTCTCACTCTCGCTCTGTCTTGTGGAGCAATTCGCTGGTCTGCAACAACTCTATCAAGTTCTCGATCAATCTCATCCCTATCGGCCTGACTCAAATTCACACCTTCATTAATGAGGCTGCGTATTACATCTTGATGCGCATTTATTCGTCTATTACTATCAGAAATCAAATGATCAACAAGCTCATGTGCTCTCCTTGACTCTACTACTGGTCCTGGTCGTCTTTCTCCAAGAAGTTCGCCTATGAGGTTTCGTAATCCTTCATTTATATCCTCATAAATATCTGCTTCAATTGCTTTATCCCTCAGCCTACTCAAAATGTGTTTGGCCATTTCTGGATCATCACTTACTCTCGCATATATGTTGGTCATGATATACGTCATATCATCAACGTGATTTTCGCGACGGCCTGCAGACTTTTCAATAAGTGTTGCAATAAGAGGGATTTTCTCTGCATCGAATTCTTCAACATTGTCTATAACATCACGAATAACTTCTTGTAAAGCCGAAGATGGAATGTTACGATATTGTAGTATTAGTTGCTCACTCCCTGGAGCATTGCGCGCTATAGCATGAAGATCTGGACCTACTTCCCTCTTTAATACACTATTTGCAGCACGAGATTCAGGACCAAACTCAGCAAACCACATATCTACACGCCCTCGTGCATCTCGTGCTTTTCTTACAATTCTCTGAGCAAGTCTTTGAAATCTACCACCATGCATGAATTCCTGAATGCCACTTTGGGTACTTACTCTCCGAGGTCTTTCTACAGTTACCGTTGGTACGCCCCTTTCAACAGGTTCTTGCATGTTATTTTCTCGATTTCAACTGATAACTTCCTACACTCGATAGTAAAAAGACTGTCAAAGAACTGGTCTTTAAAAAGCCTATAAGAGATCCACAATTAAGACACGCTGGCTTTGTGATAAAGTATATGATTGAATCAAAAGCTAGAAGTATCGGAAAGGCCAAAAGAATTATGAGAAAGGGTATAACCTTGAAGAATACGTTGTTATTCTTATGTTGAATCTTCATTGTTATACATAACTTATAGTATTGTAACACGAATTTGCCAAATAAGCAAAAAAGTTACACGTTTAGTCAATTGTCATCCCGGACTTGATCCGGGATCTATATAAAATTAATAAAGATCCTGAA
This sequence comes from Candidatus Roizmanbacteria bacterium RIFCSPHIGHO2_12_FULL_37_23, assembly GCA_001788095.1. Lineage (GTDB taxonomy): Bacteria > Patescibacteriota > Microgenomatia > UBA1406 > HO2-37-13b > 2-12-FULL-37-7b. The sequence goes on along the minus strand of MFZX01000037.1, from coordinate 13,806 downwards.
ACAAAGTTCCTCCGATTTAATCGGAGTTCAGGATGACATGGCTTGTTGCAAACAATAATGCGAAATTCGAGAATACGTTATATATCAGTATACAGAATGTAGCATTTAGAAGTCTACTCCTTCAGGCTTACAACCAAAACTCTTTCTCTACCTTCTCCTTCTGATTGTGACCCAAGAGTATGATAATGATTTGAGATATGCTCATGGATTATCTTGCGTTCATATGGGGAAAACGAAGATAAACGAGCGCTTCTCTTCTCCTCTAATACTCTCTGAGCTACATTATCAGCAATTTTCGTTAAACGCTCTTTTTGCACATCACGATAATCATTTACATCTACAAGCACATCAATCTTTTTCTGAAACTTCTTATACAGCATCGCAGAAATGACTCTTTGGATTGCAGCAAGGGTATGTGCGTGTTTACCAATAAGGAGTGGAGCATCTTCTTCAGTCTGAATGTGGATAGTATAGAGTCCGTCCGCTTCAGAGACAGTGATATCACCGGAGATATTTATTTTACTAAAAAGCTCTTTTGCAAGTTCCGTAACTATTTTTTGTTCTTCCATGGATTTTTGACTTGTGCAATACTAATTAACGAAAATATGTTCCAATAAAGTGCAAGTCCAGCTGGGAGAATATATGAAAAATATCCGATCATAAGTGGAAACATCAATCTCATTTGTTTAGACATCATTTGTTGAAAATCTTCAGGTTTAGATTCATTAGATTTCTCATTTTGTTTAACAGGCTTAATTGCATTTTTTTTCTTAGCAGGTTGTTGTAATGTTATTTGCAAATATTGCAAGCCTGCTGTAACAAGAGGAATCAATAAATAATGATATCCAAATTGTTGAAACTGTGATGGAGGGACACTGAGATCAAAACCAAAAAAATGAGGGTTAAGAGTTGAAATTTTTACGAAATCAAAATATGCTGCGTCATTTACTTGACTAATCACAGTCTTGACACTTTTTCCCTCAAGGAATAATCTGAGGACTTGATAAAGTGCTATGAATATAGGTATTTGAATAATTCCACCCAAACAACCTGATGCTGGATTGAGACCTTTTGTTTGGTAAAGTTTGAGCTGTTCTTGCTGAAGTCGCTGTTTATCGTTTTTGTATTTTTTAGATAATTGATCAAGCTCAGGTTTTATTTCTTCCATCTGCTGAGCCATTTTCATCTGATTTTTGTAAAGAGGATGAAAAATCAATCTGATAGCGGCGGTAATTGCTATAATGGCAAATCCGAATGCTCCAGGAATTCTAAGGAGATTAAATAGAAACAAGAAAACTAAAAGAAGATTAATTGTAGGATGAACGAGTAAAAGATTGAATAATTCTCCCATAAGTGATGAGTTTATACGGTTAATTTCTTACGTCCTTTGAGTCTTCGCCTTTTTATCACAGCTCGACCAGATTTTGTCCTATTTTTAGACATAAAACCAAATCGACGTTTTCTTTTTAATTTTTTAGGCTGATATGTTCGTTTCGGCATTTTCGTATTTGAAATTTGAGATTTGAAAATTGAAAATGTCATGCCGCCGGGATGACACATTATAAACCACTCTCAACTTTCATCTTTCCTTTTTCAACTAAAACTCAATTCTCATGTCGAGAATCGATTTCTCTTCACCATGAAACTCCTTCCAGACCGCTTCTGTTACAAAGGGCATAAATGGATGGAGCATTAGAAGAACCTGCAAATAAACTTCTTCAAGCCCTTCAAGAACTTTAATATTACCAGATCGAACCTCTTCTTTCAACTCTTCAATATAAAAATCTGCAAATCTATGCCAAAGAAATTCAAATAAAGTATCAAATGCAAGCGAAAAATTATATGAATCCATGTTTTTTATTGATTTCTTTTTGAGCTGAAAAAATTCCTTATGAAGATCAGAAAGCTTCTTTTTGGATTTTCCATTCTCCTCTTTCATTTTTCCATTTCTATTCAGATACAGAAACCTTCCCACATTCCATATTTTGTTCGCAAAATTTCGCATACCAACAGCCTTATCTTCTGAGAATGTTATGTCTCCTCCTTCTGTCGTTTGAAATATTAAAGCAGCACGAAGTGCATCGGCACCATACTTATCTAAAACCTCCATTGGATTTACAACATTCCCTTTACTTTTACTCATTTTTCTACCCTGTTTATCACGCACCATACCATGTAGAAAAACATTCTTAAAAGGAACTTTATTCGTAGCAAAATAACCCATCATAATCATGCGAGCCACCCACCAAGGAAGAATTTCATAGCCTGTTTCCATAACTGCGGTAGGATAAAAATAGGTATAAAATTGAGAGTTGAGATTTGAGAGTTGAGAATGATGGTCTTGAGTTAACAGCGTAGCATATGACCACTGCGAAGAAGAAAACCATGTATCAAACGTGTCCTCGTCCTGTACTAATTCTTTGGATTGACACTTGAGGCAGTTCGTAGGTTTTTCACCCGATGTTACCGTCCATTCGTTACATTTTGAGCACCGCCATGCGGGGATTCTTATTCCCCAGACAATCTGCCTCGAAATATTCCAGTCATGAAACTTCTTAAGCCAATCAATGAGTCCCCTCTTAAATCGACGTGGATATATGTTAATTTCCCCTTTTTCAACGAGTTTAATTGCTTGATCCGCCAATGGCCTAACTTTGACAAACCACTGTTCTTTTGGCAAGGGCTCAATAACTCTCCCACATTTATAACAAGTGGGGACACTGTGAGTATATGATTCGTCAATCTTAGTTATTAAGCCTTTCTGTTTGAGATCTTCTACCACTTTCTCCCTCGCCGCAAGAACTTTCAGCCCTTTATAAGGACCAGTAAGCTCATTAAGACGACCGTCGAATCCTATCACTTGTTTAAGGGGGATATTATGCCTTTTGGCCATTTCGTAATCATTGAAATCATGTGCCGGAGTCACTTTGACCACTCCGGTACCAAATTTAGGATCAACTGCTTCATCGGCAATAACTCTTATCTTAAATGTTTCAATCAATCCTGTAACTTCTATCTCTTTGCCTATCCACTTTTTATATCTACGGTCATCAGGATGGACCGCCACAGCGGTATCACCAAATTTTGTTTCTGGCCGCACCGTTGCAAGCTCGAACGGACCATATTTCATATAATAAAGCGGCGCCGTTTCCTCTCGATATATAATTTCTAAATCTGAAAAGGATGTGCCATCGTGAGTACAGAAATTCACAAGCTTAGTATCTCTATAGACTAAGCCTTCATCATGAAGTTTCTTAAAAGTTTCGTAAACAATCTTAACAATATCGTCATCCATAGTAAACTTCTTCTTTTCCCAATCTAAAGCAAAACCTAACCTCTTTAGTTGACTCTCCATAATAGGCCTATTTTCCATTACGAAGTCCCAAATCATAGTGAAAAGTGTCTCTCTATCGTAATCAAACCGACTCTTCCCTTGTTTTTGAAGATTTTTCTCAAAGACGAATTGTGTCTCAAACCCGGCATGATCAGCTCCAGGAAGCCATAAAACTTCCTTGCCCAACAATTTGTTGTAGCGAATCATAATATCTTCATAAACATACATTGCATGACCCAAATGTAGCGGAGCGTTCGCATTTGGTGGAGGTAAGATTATTGAGAAAGGTTGTTTATCTTTATTTATTTGTGCTTTAAAATACCCCTTTTGTTCCCAAAACGAATACAATTTTTCTTCCCATTCTGAAGGTATAAAAGCCTTGTTCATACGGGCAACTATAGCAAATATAGGTTGCAATTTCAATCTAAAAACGATATCTTTGGTATACCCCCTTCGTTTTCAAATTAATGGGGTATAATGCCTAACGAAGCCCTAATAAATCGGGGCGAAGTGGTATATCATGGATTTATTTGCTGTAACGTCAATATGGTATTTTGTTCTGCTCATTCTTGGACTTGTTTTTTTTCCAATAACCAAAAGATTTTTCCATTCTTTTTATGATTTTGGGTACCCATTTGCTAAAACGATAGGTATTATTTTAGTCAGTTATAGTATCTATGTTCTCTCGACATTTAGGCTCCTCACATTTTCCCAAATGAGCTTATATATCATATTGGGTGTTTTTACGATAATAAACTTTAAACTTTTTTCAAAAGAAAATCTTACAAAAAAAAATAGAGTGCTTTTTTTAATTATTGAAGAAGTAGTATTTTTCTGTTCCCTTCTGTTTTGGACTTACATAAGAAGTCAAGAACCCTCTATTCGAGGTCTTGAAAAATTTATGGATTTTGGCTTTATTAATTCGGTAATCCGCGGAAGCTATCTCCCTGCTCAAGATATATGGTTAGCTGGTCATAGTATCAATTACTATTATTTTGGCCATATAACGGGAGGGGTTCTCACAAAGCTCTCCAATATACCATCATATATTACATACAATCTCATTCTCGCTACATTATTTGCACTTGGTATCACTCAATCTTTTTCGCTCGTACTCAATTTGATCTATGTTGGTTTAAAGAATAACTTCAAATTATCACTTGTCGGAGGAATATTAGCCTCATTTCTTGTCAATTTTGGAGGAAATCTTCATACAATCTATAGCTTTACAAAAGGATATCCCAATGAAAGTCCAGTACCATTTTGGACCCTTCCAGCAAAATTTACTCTTGGACAACTTCTTCACATTAAAACTGCTCTTGATCAACTTCCTGTAGGATATTGGTATCCTAATGCGACGAGATTTATACCATACACTATCCACGAATTTCCTCTCTATTCTTATGTCGTTGCTGATCTACACGGACATGTCTTTGATATACCATTCGTGTTGTTAACGCTTGCTGTATTATTAGTCATACTAAACCAGAAAAAACCAATTTCAACTCATTTCAACCAATTTCAACTCATTTCAACTATCGCCCTCGGTTTCCTTACGAGCATTCACTTTATGACAAATGCTTTTGACGGACCGATATATCTTCTTTTATCAGTTGTTGTCTTGTTCTTTATATTTAAAGTCAGCTCAAAATTCTTAATCAGTGTTGCAATACTTGTATTATCATTTGTTATTTTTAATATTCCTTTTAGTATAAATTTCGAACCATTTGCATCATCAATAGGCGTAAATTGTGCACCCTCTTTCCTCGTCGAAATGAAAAAATTTGGTCCTTTGCTCTTTGAAAAAGGAAATTGTCAAAAAAGCCCTATTTGGATGATGATTACGCTTTGGGGTTTCTTTTGGTTTAATTTTATATTTTTAGCAGTGAAAACATGGCTATATAAGGACATAAAACATCGTACATCTACAACGCTTAGCCTTATCTTATTTGCCATATCAACAATGATTATCCTTGCCTCAGAGTTCGTTTATGCAAAAGATATTTATCCCGCTCACTTCAGAGCAAATACTATGTTTAAACTTGGATATCAAGCATTTATTATGATGAGCATTGCTTCTGCATATACTTTTGTTGTATTCAAGCATGACTTCAAAAAGAGTTTTCCCTTATCGCTTATCTATATCATTCTTTTTGTTCCTCTATTTTTCCTCGTTGCATTATATCCAACATTTGCCATTAATTCTTACTATGGAGGACATAATAAAGCGCTCACTATGGACGGAACTGATTGGATTTTACAAAAGTATCCTGAATATCGAGAAATTATTGAGTATCTCAACACAAAGGTTTCAGGACAGCCTACAATTCTCGAAGCTCAAGGTGATTCATATACTGACTTTAATGTTGTTTCTGCATATACTGGACTACCTACCATAGCTGGATGGGCTGTGCATGAATGGCTCTGGAGAGGCACATATGATGTTGTCGGAGGGATTATTCCTGATGTTCAGATGATATACGAAAGCGAAAATATACAACAAGTCAAGGAGTTACTCAAAAAATATAATGTTTCGTACGTTATAGTTGGGAGTAATGAAAAAGAAAAATATAAGAATCTTTCTGTATTCAAGTTTGAGGCTCTAGGACAGCCTGTCTTTGAAACATCTGATCATAAAGGAGTTATATACAAAATGGCTCTTGACAGAGAATAGAATTTCTGATATCGTAATAATTAACTCCGATCCTCGGAGACCCATAGAAGGGCATTACTATTCGTCGTCATAGCTGCGAACGGTAGTGATGCTCTTTCTTTTTTTCTCCTTTTTTTATCCTCGGCTCCATAAAAAGGCATTCGTGCTTATAGCTGATATAGCTGAATTGGTATGTCCAACTTCATTGCTTTGATATTTTCAAACTGGCTTCGAGTAAAACGTATTAATGTATCTTCCGACATCAACTCTTTTTCGTTCTTTTTATGTGATTCCTTAAAGACTTCTTTCATCATGTCTATTTGAGTCTAGATTAGAAACTACAATTTGTCAAGACCTATAGGAAAATACTAATAGATTATAGGACACCCGATAATATTATATGCGTGTCATAGCCTGTTATAAAAGGCCATTATTTTTATACACATCTTTGTGGATAATGTATTTGGCTCTAAAGTAGAGCAAATTAATTAAAACAACTTACTCAAATTTAGCTCATGTATAATACTCACATGACTCTCTCGCTCCTTACATACAATCTACTGCACAATAAAGCACTTACAATGCTTGAGAAAGTTGTTGAACCATACAGCCCAGATATTTTGCTTTTGCAGGAAATTGATACCTCCGAATCAAACTTATCGATTGTTGAGTCCTTAGGATATACGCTTTCAGATTACGCTAATTCCTACCTAAAATATGGAAAGGTTTATGGCGTAGCGACTTTCTATAAGAATAAAAAACTAACCTTTAAAGAGACTTCAACGATCAATTTGCCTTTTGGTATTTATGAGGTTTTTGATTTTCTATTAAGAGGTGGAAGAAGGCATCGTACAATATTAAGAACTGAGTTCAAAACAGGACAGTCATCAAAAAAAATCGTTGTTTATAACGTACATTTAACAGCACAAAGTACAAACACACTTCGAGAAAAACAAATGGAGGAAATTTTTCAAACATTACAACTCAATAATAAACCAATAATAGTCGCTGGTGACTTCAATTATGTTTACAGAAGACGAAGGTTTGAGGATATATTCATGAAGTATGACCTCCATGAAGCTACAAATAAGATTTTTATCACTTATAAAGATAGATGGCTAAAAATTTTTCCTGTGAAGAGTAAAAATGATTATGTTCTCTATCACAATATAGTTCATTTGGAAACTAAGCGCATTGAAGTAGAATACTCTGATCACTATCCAGTGTTCTCGAAGTTCAATATCTGATCTTTAAGCTCTGAAATCTTTTTGAGATAGTATCCTAATTTTTTCTTTGAATACTTATCTGCCTTGTGGGAATCTACATAGTATTGTCCACCCATCTCATATTTAACCCTAGTCTGTAATTCGCCTTTAATAAGCATTTCGATTGTTGAAATGAAATATTTTCTGCTTACTGTAAGTCTTCCTTCCTTTTTTAGCCTCCTAAGAGAAAATTTAACACTGATATCTCTCAAATACTGAGCAATCACACCGGCCTTTCGTGTTCTCAGTATTAAATCATGATCGTCTGGATAGAGAAACTTTTTTGAGTCTACTGCTTTGTACCCTCCAATGAATATAAAAAAATCTTTTTGAAAGATCATGCAACCGGCTGTTGGGAGAGGTTTACCGATGATCTGCGACAACTCAACAAAATAATTTCCAAATGTAAAAAGTGTATCATCGATATACGACTGTTCTTGAGGGATAATCTTAGGTAGGAATACTAAATTTTTATATTTTTTTGTTGATTTGTACAGGTGAGTAATGAATCTATTATCGACGCGTGAATCAGCGTCAATAAAGATGATATATTTACCCGTAGCCTTGCTTCCTCCATAATTCCTTTGATAGGCTTGATTTCTTATCTTAGTATTGAAAATCGATAAACTTATAAAACTATCTTTAAATTTTCTAACTGATGCAATGGTCTCATCCTCTGAGTATGAATCTACAACAATTACTTCAAATGGTACGCTCGTTTTCTGTCGAACAAGATCACCTAAAAGTTTGGGTACATACTTCTCCTCATTAAGCGTAGGTATGACAACAGAAAAATAGGGATTTTTCATATTTACTAGTACAGCATATTATATCGTATAATAAGTCAACGTGATTTCTAATTCCTAACTTCATGATCTCAATCGTAATTCCTGTATACAACGAGGAAAAATATATTCAACAATGCTTAGATTCAATCACTCAGCTACAGACAAAGCATGAATATGAAGTTGTAATAGTTGATAATGATTCCTCTGATTCAACTAGAACAATTGTCGCAACATATCAGAAAAAATTAAGATTAAGAATTATTGTAGAAAAACAACGAGGAAGAGGAGCTGCACGGTCTACTGGTTTTACGCACGCTCAAGGTGAAGTAATCTTTTCGACAGATGCTGATACCATAATCCCTCCTCATTGGATTGAAACCATGATGTCTTATTTTGACAGCAAAAAAAATGTTGTAGCTGTAACAGGACTCTTTAAATTTACAGATTGTTGTCATTTTCTAGAAAAACTCATGCCTTTTTTTCTCCATGTTTATAAGCTACTTTTTGGACATTACTGGTTAAGTGGATTTAATTTTGCAATAAAAAGAGATGCATATATCCAATCTAAAGGATTTGATAGAAAACTTAACGCTCAAGAAGATACTGAATTAGGTTTTAGAATTGTGAAGATTGGAAATATAATGTATGCTCCTGACTGTTATGTTAAAACATCAAGCAGACGATTCGAAAAAGGTATGATTTCTACCCTGGTTGAATATGTTGTCAGTTTTGTTAATATGAAATTTAGAAAGGAATCATATTTGCGCAATGAAGGAAGATAATATGATAGCTTATCTTAAAAACAAATATATATTAACTGCTTTTAAGGCTCTCTTGTTTTTTGCTTTCATACACATCTTATTCGTCATCCTTTACGCCATAAAGATGAAAGATATTGAAGCGCTTAACATATTTAATATATTACAGTTCAATCTGCTATTCCCTCAGCTGGTGGGGGGTGGTGCTAAATTCTTTTTTTCCTATCTCTTTCTTATCGTTGTATATGTAGCGATACTAAAAACGCATAAGTGAAGACTCTTGTATTATGAAAGCTCTACTGTTTCGAGTCTTTATACATCTGTTTTAATTCTGATAGAGTGGTAGCTTGTTCAGGTTTTTTATCATCTCTAAATCTCTTTAAGCGAGGGAATCGCAACGCATAACCAGAAGCTTTTACTTCGCTACCTTTCCCAGATTTTGTTGCTTGCATCACTCTACCGGCTGTATGAACAGATGAACGAGTTATTTCGTCAGCCTGTATCTCCACAACAATCTTAGGTTTAACCCATACATCAACATTCATTTGTTTATCGACTTCATACAATGCGGGACGCTGATTTGATGCTATGTGATCGCATCGTTTCCTCAGCTCAACCCATTCTATATCTGATAGCCCAGTACCGATTTTTGCAATAGTTCTATATATGTCATGCTTGTCGTCATAAACCCCTGCTAAAAAAGCTCCGATACCAAAGCCCGAACGCTTACCTTTTCCAACATCGTAACCCATTACCAAACAATCTATGCTGTCATCGATTTTAGATGACTGACTTCTCTTATACTTAATCCAGTTCCATCCACGCGCGCCAGGTTGATACACCCCATCAATCTTCTTGATCATAATTCCTTCTAAACCTCGCGAAATTGCATCATCAAACTCTTCTTCAAGTATCTGGTCGTTATCAGCGATTTTTTCAGGAGATAGTAAAAGGGTGTCTTTAAAAATATCTCCAGAAAGTTTAATCTGTTTTTCTAATGCCTTTCTTCTTTGCTCGAATGGTTTATTAATATAATCATTTCCATTGAGAAACAATAATTCAAAAGCAAACATTTTAAGGGGAATTTCTAGTGCTTTTTCTTGAATGTGATATTTCCTCTTTCGCTGTACTGTTTCTTGAAAGGGTAAAAAGCTTCCTGAATGAGGATCGAATCCAATTGCTTCGCCTTCGAAAATGATTTCTTTTGCTTTAACTTCTTTTCGTATTCCCTCAATAATATCAGGATACATATATGTAACATCATCGAGGTTACGAGAGAAAAGTTTTACTTTCTTATTTTTATAATGGACCTGCAAACGAAATCCATCATATTTTGGTTCAACAATACCTTTTCCTATCTTATCAATTATTTCCTGTGGAGTAGGTAACCTTTGAGCTTTCATCATAAGGATTGGGGTAAATACCTCAGGTTTCACTTTTTCAAGTTTATGAACTCCACCCTGTTTGACTGTCTTACCAATATATCCAAGGTCTGGGCGTATCTGATAGGCTCTTTCAATAATCGGCCGATGACTTTTATTACCATCAAGCATCCAGGAAAGGCTATCGAGAATGGTCATATCAGAAAATCCAAGACGCAGCGTATTGATGGGTATTCTTACAAGATAACGCGTTGATAAGGAATCTATTGTTTGAATAAGTTCTGCTAGTAGTGCAAGTTTCGTATCCTGTGAACCACCCCCCGATGCTTTTGTTATCTTTTCTAATATTACAAACACCTCTTTAACAGTCATATCTCTCTCGCCAATGCTTCTTATTTCTTTTTTAAAAAACTCAGCTGCTTCTCCAATGTCTCCTTTACTTTTATATCTATTCATAAAATGTTTATGTTCAATATTAAGAGCTCGTGTGATGGCCTTTATAACCAGTTTTTCACCAAGACCGAAATCAATTTTGACGTATGTAGGAGCAATTCTCCCTTGGAGCAAATAAATTACTTTATCTATTTCATCTTCATGAAGTTTTTTGAAAAGTTCAGCAAGAATTTTTGTCATCTCATTGCGAGATGAAGTATTTTCTATTGTATGAAAGAATGATGCCAACTCAGAAAAATGCATACGTAAGTTTAAACCATAACATATCGTGCTGCCTTGGTTTTTCCGATCTTTTTTATTATTCCTTTATCAACAAGGTCTGTCAGATCACGAAGAATAGTATCCTCAGAGACTCCAGCATCTACTTCTTTAAAAGCTTGATTTTGTAAATAACCAATACTTTGGATGTATTCAATAATCTTCGTTTGTCTTTCAGTAAGAAAGACTTGTTTGCCTCCGAGTTTTTGCTTCAAATAAGTATCCTTAGACAACTTGAGTATTTTCTGCTTGATACGTTCAAATTCAATAGCAACTCCAAGTGAAAAATACTCGAGCCAAGATGTTAAATCTCCATCCGAAGCCTTTTTAAGATGTTCGTAATAAGAAACCGCATCTTTGTCATAATATTCTTCTAACGAAAAAAACTGGCGAATATCGTATTTTTCTAGAAAAAGTATTAGTGTAACAAGAGCACGAGCAACACGACCATTACCATCAATAAAGGGATGAACCCTAACAAGTTCGTGGTGAGAAATACCTGCTTTAAGTATAGGATGAAGATCATTACTATCCACTTTGTTTAACCAATAATAAAACTCCCTCATTAAAAAAGGAACCTCTACAGCATCAGGTGGTCTAAACGTTACTTCTCCTGTTTCACTATTCCTGATAACTACCTGCTTTGTTCTGTATTCTCCAATTCTTTCATCATTGAGAATACCTGAAACCACTGTTCTATGGAGCTTTTTGACGGTTCCTTCTGTAATACGCTTCAGACCACGTTCTGCCTCTTCTTCAATCACTTTAAGCGTTCTACGATAATTAATTACTTCATGAACATCACGGGTTCTGCCAACAATATCTTTACCCATTAACACGTCTTTGGCTTCGTGTAAATTGAGTCTATTGCCTTCTATATGTGTGCCATGATGTGCAGTACGGATAACTGCATCATCACGAAAACGCTTTTCCCATAAAGGTAGAAGAGGTGCGTCACCTATAACCTCTCGAGAAGCTTCGATGGTTCCAATGTTCTTTAAGATTTTATTTGTAATATTAAACTGTGGATTAAACATGTTGTAATTACTTACCAAATCTTCTTTGTCTTTCCCGATATTCTGCTAATACTTTTGTAACGTCTTCTTCTATAACATCGGGTAAATATTTATCGAGAAAAAAATATTCTGAATAAGCACCCTGCCATATCATAAAACCAGAAGATCGCATTTCACCACCGGTACGAATAATTAAATCTGGCTCTGGATATGGCTGACCTGCTGTATCGAGAAAATTATTAACATCATCAATGCTTAGATTGTCAATCGTAGATGGTGACTTCTTCATTTTCTTTATTGCTCGAATCAATTCGTCATGTCCCCCATAATCAAGTCCGATATTTAGAATTTTTGTCTTAAATTTTCTCGTTTTAACCTCAAATTTCTTTATTTTATCACGTAACGAACTTGGGAGTCGATCCTTTCTCCCAAGATGTATAATTCGTGTCTTTTTAGCTAAAGCATCATTAAAATAATCGTCAGCAAACTTTTCAAATAATCTCATCAAGCCAGCAACTTGTTGTGAAGCTCTTTTCCAATTCTCAGTTGAAAATATCCAGATAGTTATCGTATGAACACCTTGTTTTTGTAGCTCACGAATGATACGTTTAATTGCATATGCGCCTGCTGTATGTCCTTCTATTGGAGATTTATTTTTTTCTTTAGCCCAACGCCTATTACCATCAGCAATAATCGCAACGTGTCTAGGGATTATTGACATGATGAGTTAATTATACTACACTCAAACTATGAGAATGCTTGCTCAAATAGATCCGAAAACTCTTCCAACCGTTTTCCCTCCAGCACGATTTGTAAGTATTAGTAATTTTATGGACCTTCTTCTTCCACTCATAATGCTTGGTGCAGTTCTCCTTTTCCTGGTTATGTTAATTGCTGGTTCCTATAGAATCATAACAGCAGGAGGTACTCCAGAGTTTTATGATAGTGGAAAAAAAATGATCCAGTATTCAGTCGGAGGATTAATAATTGTTGGTTTAAGTTACTTTTTAGTCAGACTCATCGGTTTCATTACTGAAGTTGATTTTTTCTTATGAAATTATTAGCGCAAGGTAAAGTCGAAGATATTTTTGGAAAGATCACCCCACCTCCTGGTCCTCGAGCTTTAAATGAAGGTGATATTGGACGAAACGTAACAGCGCTCTTCGCATTTGCAATAAATGGGGTGTTCGTGCTTGGTGGGATTATTGTATTGCTGTATTTTATCTGGGGATCAATCGACTGGGTAATGTCTGGAGGAGAGAAAGAGAACTTGGAAAAAGCGCGAAAAAAAATAAGAAATGCATTTGTTGGATTAATTGTTTTAATTTCAGCATTTGTGATTTGGATATTTATAACAAGCACATTTGGACTTATTGATGCGAGTACCCCCGGCCAGATTCGGTTTAAATTACCGGGATTTGAAAACAATTAAAATAAATGTTGTTCTGAAAGCTGTGCTCCTTGAGCTGGATAGTTAATAATAACTTCATTAACTTCTTCTAAATTACTCAATTCCTTAGCGAGAACTTCTTTATCTTTTTCTTGAACGATTACATGAATATTATGTCCTGTGTTAATGGTGAAATATGATTCTAAACCTTCCTGTCTCCACAAATGGACCGCTCTCATAACACATAAAGTTCCTGGATGCCAATACACAATTGGTGGCTGTGATGTAAGAGTTATTGTATGCATTTCCAACGCTTCTTTCTCTATTAGTTCTCCAAAAAACTTAAAATTTTTCTCTTTAATATATCTCTTACATTCAATAATTCTTGCTTCAATATGTTGGAGTCTTTTTTTAAAAAATGGACTCGAATATGCTCTCTTCATTCCTTCAGATGTTGGTGTATCTTTTTGTTCCTTTCCTGTTATTACAACAATATCAACGATGTTCCA
>MFZX01000036.1 GCA_001788095.1 Candidatus Roizmanbacteria bacterium RIFCSPHIGHO2_12_FULL_37_23 | reverse complement strand
TAAAGATTCACAGCTTGCTATTACTGATGAACAACTATCAGCAAGTAGTTCTCAACTACAATCTGAGATCAAGGAAATTCAACAATATATAGATGAGCTCAATCAGGGAACAAGTGAAGCTGTAAGTGCAACCACTACCTTTCAACAAATAAATACAGATATTAATGTTGATCCTGGTGTAGCAATAAATGCTGAAAGCCTCATGGTAACAGGACACGCAAATCTCTATACAGCAAATGTTGCTGAAAGCTTAACTGCGGGTAATTTATTTATGCAGGATAGTGAAGTCATTGCCTTAACAAATGAGTTGAAACTTTCTGCGCTCGAGACGGTAAATATTCTCGACGGAGCAGTGGTTATAGCCCGTAACGGCAGCATGACTGTAAAAGGTGAGATTATCGCGCAAGGTGGTGTAAGAACGAATGAGATACGTGCGATTGAAGATGATAAAGATATTGATGTCGTTTTAAATTCCGGAACAAATGGTGATGAAATTCTCAAATCTCAAATTTCAATTCTCAATTCGCAAACAGGTCAATCTGTCGCTTCAATCGACGCGAGTGGAAGTGCTCGCTTCGCCAACCTCTCGCTCGATAAATATAATCAGGCGACCTCGTCAGGTGTAGTTATTGCAGCTCGTGAAAATTTTGAACGATATGGTATATTTGCACCAGCAATAGAAACTAATGCTGCAAGTACTGGAAATGGCATACTTCCCAAGCTTTATCAAGAAATATTGATTTATAGTGATAAAGTTACAGAAGATTCACTCATTTATGTCACACCAACTTCATCCACAGGTAACCGCCAACTTTATGTTTCTGATAAGGTTGGCTGTAATCCCGAAGATGACAATACTCCATGTAAGCCTTACTTCAAAGTCACTATAGATAGCGCATCACTTCAAGATGATATTACATTTAACTGGTGGATTGTGAATTAGTATTTCCACTGATTCCTATCTCTGTAATAACCTCTCTACAATACCCCCTCTATCATACCCTCTCTGTAAATACCCAAGGTTGCGAACCTAAACAACCTTAGAGGTTGATATGTAGTAAACTTATTTATATAACATAGGAATGAAAGCACATTATTTTAAATTACTAGCAAAGAATTCTCGTGCACGGGGTAACTCTGGCTTTACTCTCATCGAAATCCTCATTGTTGTCATTATTGTTGTCATTTTAGCTGTTATAGCATTACTTCTCATAAACCCAACAATGCAACGGAAAAAGCTTTATGATTCTCAACGAAAGAGGGATCTTGGAAGATTAAGAGGGCTTTACGATGATTATTTTCTCTATAATCTACGATATCCAACTGCACAAGAAGTATGTTACGACGATCCTATTGAAGTGTCTGCGGGTGTATGTCAATGTAATATTTGTGGTCTGGAAAAAGATGTAGGGACTTTCTCTCCCCTTCTCCATGTTTTATATTGCGATCCAGAGCATCCAATTCAACAGTATGTATATGAATACGATTGCGGAGGGAGTGAGCCTCTCTGGTACAAAATATATGCTAAATTATCTCTCAACTCATATCTTGGTCCAGATGGGCAATATACATGTAATTTTGGTGTTAGTAACAGGGATGATAGTTTCCTGCTACCCTACCCGTTTACATGTGAGGAGGAACCATCTGGAGGAGGAGGTCCAACATCTACTCCTGGACCAACCTCGCCACCACCAGCACCGACATCAACATCAGCTCCACTTCCTACAACAACACCTACTCCTCCTGTCTGTCCAGGTGACCCAACACCGAAGTATTGTATACTTTCTAGTATTTGCAATATATGTGGAACCTATGCTCAATGTCTGCAGCCAGATGCATGTGATCAACCGCTAACATTATATTCAAACAGTTCGTGTACACAAATATGTAGTTTGCCGTGAAGTTTTTTGAATACTATTTCTATAGTTTACCGTATTCTGCAATAAGTCCTTTTACTCGTTGAATAATTTGACCTGGCGTAAGCTCGCTTTTCACCCAATACGCTTTTACACCATGCTTCTCAAGGCCTTTTTCAATATTATCTTCACCGCCCAGATTGGTAAGATACACTACTGGACCGTTAGGCTGACTTGGTGGAGTATCTTTTAAAACATTCATAACATCAAAACCATCAATGCCCGGGATCATTATATCTAACAAAATAAGGTCCCATCCTCCAAATCGCATCTTTTTTAAAGCTTCACCACCATCAATAGCTGTATCAACGACATATCCTTCATTTCTCAATAGTTCAGCATATAGATCTCTAAGTGTTGCATCATCTTCAACAACAAGAATCTGTTTGGATTTCATATTCCTGAGTGGATAATATCCTTACCCTCCTCTCGCTTATTTTTAAACTTCTTTGTTAATTTTTTTTCAAGACTCTTAGCATACATAGGAAGCGAAAATGTAAATAGAGCACCTTTACCAATACCATCTGAGTGAACATTTATACTTCCGTTATGTAATTCTATAATTGATTTACTTATATAGAGCCCTAATCCTGTTCCTGAAGCTTTTTTATTTGTTGCATAAGATCCTTCAACCATCCCAAATTTCGTAAATAATGTTGGAATATCCTTTGCATCAATACCTTTACCTGTATCTTTCACGTTCGTAATAATTTTATCTTTCTCTTTTGCAAAATCAATGCGTATTTCTCCATCTCGCTCAGTAAATTTTAATGAATTTCCTATGAGATTAAAAAGAACTTCTTTGATCTTGTCAGGATCGGCGAGAACAGAAAACATAATGTTATCCTTTAATCTGTCATGCCGAACTCCGATTAAATCGGAGGAACCTTGATTCGGCATCTTGTTTGATCGACGAGTAATTCTTATTGAGATTCCCAATTCCTCTGCTCTCGGTTTTACCTCGTCTATTACTTCTTGTACAAGTTTTGCAAGATCAACTTTCTTCATTTCAACAGTAATTCGACCAGACTCAATCCGGGAAATATTAAGCATATCATTGACTAATTTTATGAGTCTATCTGTTGAATTATATGCGCGGTCTAAATAATATCTTTGTTTATCCTTTAATGCCCCTCCCTTTCCCTCAAGCGCCATCCATAAATAGGATTTAATAGCAGTCATAGGGGTTCTTAATTCATGCGAGGCCACGGAAACAAAGTCATCTTTCATCTGGTCAAGTTCTTGTAGTTTTCTATTTGCATCCTGTAGATTCTTGGTTGCTTCTTTAATTCTTTGCTCGAGTTTAATACTAAATCTCTTTATTTCATCATATTGAAGAGAATTTTTCACAGCAACGGCAATTTCAGGAGCTAAAATCTTAAACAGATGTATATCGTCAATAGAATATATGTCTCCAGATGATTTTGATGGGAAAAGCATAACACCGATTGGGTTCTTATTAACTACAAGGGGAAACACAACAGAAATATTATTACTACGCATGATCTGTTTAATTCGCTCATGCAATATTTCCTCATACAAGAGAATGCCTTCGCCTGATTTATTGATTACGTGGTTAATTAAGAAAGTAATGTCCTTATGATTAAATTCAACAGCTATTTCATCTCGATGAGACATTGATCTTGACCAAAATACATGAGATGATTTCATAAGTAGGAGTGACCCATGTGGAATTTTTATCTCAGAAATCATGACTCTTAGAATCAGATTAACTAGCTCATCTAGTTCCAAAGTTGAGGCCATCACTCGACTGAGTTTTGCAAGAAGCACATTGGAATCATAACGGTTCTTATAAAAAAACCTGTCGGTAACTTTTTCGATTTCCCTAAGCAATGGTTGATAAAAATATGCTATTACAAAAGCAAAGATCGTCATAATGACGATGCTTGAACGAGGTTGGTGAAATCCAAATACATATTGCCCAATAACAATAATACTTCCTGCGTAAAAAAAACCAATAATGACGATCAAAATTGTGTACGCAACTGACCGCGTAACAAGAGCTCTAATATCTAAAAATTTATGTTTAATAATTGCATATGCTGTCATGACAATAAATATTGCGGTATAAAGAGGTAAAAAGGAAACAAAAACATTAGTTTTAAAAAGTAGAAGCGGTACGAGAATAGTTCCTATTATAAGACTTAGCATGATAAAAATACCCGAAATAATCCACCGAATTTGTTCTCTCTCTGTACCGCTTGAGCGACGAAGTTTTTTCAACAGTACAAAGATGGCAAACGCACTGTAAAGAGTTGATAGGATAGAGAAAGGCACCATTCCAAGCCCAGTTACAGGCTGAGGTGTATTATTAACGATTTCGATGCCACTTATGGTTAAAGGAGAAGCAACAATAGCCATAACAGCGGAAGTTGCTCCCACAATAGCTATCATTGTCTTTTCTCCAAGTAAGATTTTATCACTGGGAAGTGTATGTGCTAATAAAAAGAACAGAAGGCTTAGTGGCATAGCAAACAAAAAACTGAGTCTAATCCAAAAGAGACTAGTGGAAAGATAAGTTGGTTGAACAGAAAGATAATTAAACGATAACCATAAAGGAATCACAAGACTAAGCAGAGTGAATAGCTTATTTGTAGAGCTATGCGGATTATTTTTGTATACAAAAATTGCAATAACAAGATCAGTAAGAATTACACATAAGATAAGTACAAAACTTATTGAGCTAAAAAACCCTTCCATATACTTAGTGTATCATTCCTTAAGAAAAGTAAGAAGCAGATTGTTGAAGTGGTGAGCTTTTTCAATAAATGGTATATGCCCAGTTGAATGATATTTATGAATATGAATGTATTTATTACGTATTTTTTCTATTTTTTGAGGATAATACATAGTCGTGTCCTTTATGCCCCAAATGATGAGTGTTGGTATAGTAATTTTTCTTAAGACTGATAGAACATCGTATTCTTTACGTAACTTTCCTTTTTCAATGGCACTTGCAGTAAGGTGAAACGGACTTTGTGTGTTTTGTATGAGACGAGCATGGTGAAAATGATCAATAAAATTCTGATCTAATTTTGTGATCGGATCTGTAATTACACTTTTAAGGAATAGGTCAGTTTTTTCTCTGCTTTTTCCCAAAATTAATGCGTTTAAGATACTCGCCACATATGGAATTGAAAGAAGTCTAAAATGAGGGGGGATTTTCCGATTCATCCCTACAGGGTTTATGAGAATAACCTTTTCGATTTTATCTGGATATTTTGCAACTAATCTCATAGCAGTCCACCCACCAAAAGAATGGCCAACAATAGAGAGTTTTTTGATTTTCATACGATCAATAAACTGTGCAACCATATCGGTAAAGATCTCGTCTAATGTTTTCGTATCAAAACGGACCCGCGATGAACTTCCAGCACCAGGTAAATCAATTGCAATTACATGGTATTTTTTTGCGAGAGATTTCAAATTTGTATACCATTGTCCCCAACCTAGCGTTGCTCCATGGAGCATGAGAACGGGTTTACCTTTTCCCAAAGAAACATAGTGAATTCTATATCTATTAATCGTAATAAAACTAGATTTAATTTTGGAATCAATAGAACTTATTAATTTCTTTTCGGCTTGTTGGAGAAGTTCTGGTCGATTTTTAGATCGAGTTTGTTTCATATGTTGAAAACCTCACTATCATCTCTTCGTGGCGTATATTGTATCGGTCCTTTTCCGTAACCTATTCTTATAAAAACTTGCGGATAATATTTTATTCCTAATTTAGTTCGCAGTTGTTGATGTGACTTTTGATGCTCAATGATCGCAGCGTGAATCGAATGCCGTAAACCATTTTTACTCATATATAATGCTACTCTTTCATAGAGTTGACCAGCTTTAATCCAATTCTCTTTTGTATCAGCTTGTGTGCTAATGATAATAACTGCTGGTGAATTCTCAACCATAATATGCTCACGACTCTTCTTAGATCTACGTTCAAGATTTACTTCATGCATAAGAAATGGAGCAATAAGCGATTGTATATCGGGTAATCCAATACTAAAACCGTCTCTCTGTTTAGTAAAATTATTTCGAATCCAATGTGCAAGCTCTTTTCTAAAGAGGATATTCTTCATCGACTCTATCGATGCATTTCCAAGCAATGCTGCTAATTCGTTTTTCATACTACCCTTTTGAATGAAATTAAGAGAAAGATGAGGATCGATATTGAGTTTATTGAGTCCAATAACTATTTTCTTAGGAATTATTCTTTTTCTAAAAAGACTCCTGTCAGTAAATCGTTTAACAATCTCACTAAAAAGTGAGTTGTAATAATTGGATCTCTTCTCAGAACATCTTATTTGGATCGATATTTCGTCCTTAGTATTCTTAATAAACTTCACGTCCGTATTTAATCCAAAATATGAAGCAGCAATTAATGTGTTTTCTAATGCTGCGCCTATGCTTAAATATGCTTCTCTTTTCTTTGGATCAGAATTTGGCAACGCACGCGTATTATCGAGATTAAGTATTAATTGGTTTTTCCTCATCGTGAATTTCCAAGGTTGAGTATTATGTGTGGATGGTGCTAGTATGGCATACTTAATCAAAAATCGGATTTTATCATCCAGGCTACCTTTTTTGGGGAAATCTCGTTCTTTAACTGTCCATACCTGAGGAATGTCCTTACTATTAAGTGTTTGTATATATTCAACAAATTTTTTTGTTTTCTGTGACCGTATTTTTTGAGACTTATTACTTCTATAATCATCCAAAAAGATTTCGTCAAGGGAAATATGTTTTTTCCCTGAGGCAATTGATTGACCAAGTAAAATCCCTTTAACTACATAAGCAGTATTTACTCCACCAAGAAAAGCTGATATCCCAAGCTGAGGCCATGATGCTATTGTTTTACCAACTTCTTTAAGTGAATCCTGCATGCGCGTGGCTACTCCACTAGGACCAACGATTTGTGATGACAAGCGGATTTTTTCTTCCATAGTGAGATCTAATGGTTCGCCGAAATTGATCCCCTTTATTACGGTTTCAAGATCTATAGCAGGTAGTCCACCAAACGGACCTCCATGGGGATCAATATCAAAACGGTCCACGTCAACAATTCCATTATCGCTATTGTCTGTAGCCATAACTACTGGAAGACGAACTGAGCGGGCTGCAAGCCGAATGAAAATTTTCATCTTGAGATTATCCATCTCGTCGACAACTAAATCTAGTTGGGGCTTCCCTACAAGGAAATCTCTTAAGTTATTTTGCGTCAAACCTTCAGGATATAGTATTAAATCAGCATAAGGATTTATTTCATAAATCTGTTGAGCTGCAACGTATACTTTTTTCGCACCTATATAATAGGCTGGAACTCTTACTCTGTTTAAGTTTGAGAGTGCAAAGACATCAGGATCTGCCAGCTTCATTGTCTTGGCAACGCCAGTATATGCCAAAGTGAGAGCTACGCTATTACCTACGCTTAATCCCGCAATACCAAGTGTGGCCTCATAAAGTTTTTTTTGTTCATGTGGAGTAATTAAAAATCTATTTCTATGTGTACGAAGATCAAAATACGAACGTTCGTCAAGAATATGCATTATTATTTGATTCCATGGATAATAAATCCACGTTCCTGTATATGAATATTGACCGTATTCATCTCGATTACTATCAAGAAAAATCTTCAGTGGCTTCTGTGATTCACTATGATCTTCTTTATATTGAGGATTCTGCAAAAAAAACAGCTCAGTCAATTGTTCGACGTAATTGTCGTGTATAAAATATACGGGAGTTGACTTGAGAAACCTCAAGAAGTTCTTTTCAAAGTTGGATTCTTGGGTATTAAAGATAACGGGAGTTGGAGGATAGTTTAAACTCTCTGGAAGAGCGCTTGCTTTAGTCTTTTTTAGAGCATGTTGTATTTTATCCATACAATATTTAACTAATTTTTGACCCACTTCTGCTTTGTGCCTGGTTTAAAATAATGTGGATCTTCATATTTCCAAAGCACTATTTTTGGTAAAACTTTCGAGCCTTTCTGCGCATATGTTTCTCGATACTCAGAATTTTCTTCTAGCAAATGAGTTAAAACCACATGCTGAATTTCTTTCTTGATCTGCTCTTTCGGGCTAACTCCCTGTTTTAATTCTACATTTACTTCAAAATACTGATTTTGTTTACGATCAAATTTTACCATCATGGTAAATTTTCCAGTTACTTTTTTTTCGAGCTGGTCGACCTGAAGAGCTTTGCGGATGGTTTCAGGGTAAATCTGGAACGCATAAAAACTTACAGAAAAATCACTCCTCTCATAAACATATACGTATGGTAACTGCCATATGGTAGTACTAATTCCTGCTTTTTGTGCTTCAGACATAAGATTTATTCCATGATTTGAGAAAATCTTTTTCACTGTAGAAAATGTTGCCACACCACCATTGTCCTTGAGATCGTATCTCACCAATGGTAACCCGCTGTATGCAGAGCAAACGAGTCGCCCGCCATCAAGTGATTCAAAATAAAAAAGTTTCGGATCGTATTGTGTTAACGTAGGAAGTTTTTGAATATCTCCAAATAATTCTTGATAAAGAGATTTATTATCTAAGGCCCTACGACGTGCTAAAATTGAAATAGGCGTCTCGTATGCCATCGTCCCTAAATCAACAGTGCCATAATGGTTAAGAGTAGTTGTATATGGTTTATTTTCCTTTCCAACTTTTCTTAAAATATAATCCCTAAATTTTTCTGTAAATCCTTCTGCTGAAAAAATGAAATTTAAATCATATTTTTTCCAATTCAAACCATAATCTTCACCGTCATCAAGAGTATCTTTTAAAAATGGACCATACGAACCTATAATAACTTGATCAAAATAATGGCCTAGTTTTTTTACAGCTTTTATAATTTCTTCTTTATGGATCCCTGGAGAAATAACGCTAAGGTTATAATTTGTTCTGTCGGCAATATATCTTAATGCTTGGTATGTAAAAACGCCTCCTATCCATACACCCATTGGAAAACCAATAATATAAAGGGTAGATTTTTTATCTATCTGAAAATTAGTCAATAAATATGCTTCTGCGACTGCTGCATATTGTAAATCTTGACTCCTATTACGAGGGAAATAAAAAGGTTCTCCTGTTGACCCTGATGTTGCAGAAATTTCCCACTGTCCTTCTGATAATTTTCCATCCCAACAAAGCTCAGAAAGTGGATATTTAATGAGATATGACT
The DNA here is from genome assembly GCA_001788095.1 of Candidatus Roizmanbacteria bacterium RIFCSPHIGHO2_12_FULL_37_23. GTDB lineage: Bacteria > Patescibacteriota > Microgenomatia > UBA1406 > HO2-37-13b > 2-12-FULL-37-7b. The sequence continues at coordinate 16,680 of MFZX01000036.1, read as the reverse complement.
GTTTGTCTATTGTAGGAATTTGTTGAAAGTCTTTGAAAGATTTGATTTTTTTATAATCTATGCGGTGTTTTTTTAAAAACTTCCTATAAGCAGGTACTCGCTGAGCCATTTGCGTAAACAATTGCAATGCTCTCCTCTTACCACTTGTAATCCAATAATTTTCTTGCTGTTTATGGTAAAACGTTACTAATTTTTTTCCATTGGTATATCCAGAAGGAAGCTGCTTCATATATTATCTCTATGATTAATTATCTCTTCAGCTAATTCATCAGCAGCTTGTCGGTTACTTATGTGTCTTTTTTTACTATAATTAATAACTTTTTCCAGTGTTTCTGAAATTCTCTCTACACGATGCCCTAAATCCTTTCTAAATACTCTTTTATTCTCATATTCATGTACGACGCTTATTACACCTCCTGCATTAACAATATAATCCGGAGCATAAAATACTCCCATTGCATGGAGCTTATCACCAATATCAGGGCTTTCTAACTGATTATTTGCAGTTCCAATAATAATAGAGCTCTTAATTCTTTTAATTGTAGTTCTGTTTAAAATTCCCCCTAGAGCACATGGTGAGAAGATATCGACCTTTTGTTTATAGATATCTTCTGGTCTAACACTATAGACATTTTTATATCGTGCTGAGATTCTTTTGGCACGTTGCTTTTGAATATCGGTGATGTATATCTTTTTCACTTTCTTACTAAGTTCGTGCACAAATAGCGCTCCTGTCTTCCCAACTCCTTGCACGGCTAGTGTTTTATTAGAAAGATCAGTAGAGCCAAAAACCTCTTTTAACGCAGTATCTAAACTTACGAGTAATCCTTTGACCGTATAGAAAACAGGGTCAACCTTAATTCCAACAATGTAATCTTTACACACTGTTTTCATGACTTTCACATCATTTGATGTAACTCCGACATCAGCACCGGTAACAAATCTGCCCGAAAGGAAATTTATAAACTGAGCGTATCGTTTCAGAAGACCTGTGCGTTTCTGAGGAGATAATTTATCAGAAACGATAACGCTTTTTGCTCCAGGATAAGGAGTACTAGCCATAGCATTTTTGTACATCATGATTTTTGCTAATCGTAATGCATCCTCTAGACCATCTTTATAGGTATGATATGACCATATTCGGGTCGCGCCAAAGGCTGGATATTTAAGATTCAAACGATAGAAAGCAACAAAACCTTCAATCTTTGTTAAAGGATCTATAAAGGTAGCTACTAATGAGTGTTTACTATATTCTGTGTAGTTAGTTATATGAAGATCGCTCGTCATACTATGAAAATATAGTATAGGATTATACCATGTCGAAGCACCCGCTTCGCGAGCAAATGCTTGACTAAAACAGCAACCTCTAAGGTTGATACTTGACTTTCAACATGACCTGAACTAAAGTATACATATGGCACATAAAATATTAATTATTGATGACGATGAATACATTCGGGATCTTTATGAGGAAATTCTTAAAGATGCGAAATTCAATGTTGATAGTGCTGTTGATGGCAAAGATGGCTTAGAAAAGATCGAAAAAAATACGTACGATCTCGTCTTGTTGGACGTCATGATGCCAAAGATGGATGGTCTTGACGTGCTAAAAAATCTTGCGGAGAAAAAGATGAAAGTAAATATTGTACTCCTCACGAATCTTTCACACGGCCCAGTAATTGAAGAAGGGAAAAAACTAGGAGCTATGGCTTATCTTATCAAGGCAGACCTCACGCCGGATCAGCTGGTCGAAAAAGTGAAGAGCTACTTGAAGTAAATAATAATCGTAAATTCTTGATACTTATCGTAAGATTTATCGACCTTTAGTTGACTTTTTCGTATGTACGAGCTTCTTTCCAGTGACTTTTTCTTCAAATTCTTCAATGGTCTTGAGAGTTTTCTCAGCAAGTCGCACTACCTTTTTAAATGCAGCTGTTCCCTTTTTACGCTCATATTCTCTTTGTGCCACAAGAGCAATCTGTTTGATATCATTCGCCGGTTGTCGTATATCAACGGCAAATTTTATTACTTTATTTCTTAATACCTCATCAACTGTATTCTCCAACTTTTGTCTTTCTTCTTCAAGCACTAAAACTTTATTTTCACTCTGCTTAAGACGCAAATATTCCTTTTGAAGAAAATATGTCAGTGGAACAACAGAAAATAGTGAAATCATAGTAATGATATCAATAGTAAGATCAATTGAGCCGATATTCGGTGCAAAAAGTCCCAGGAGAACAATAACAAAGACTAATGTTACTAAGGGAGAATAGGCAAATGACAATACTATAGCAAGAAGATACAATAAATAGAAAAAGGGTGATAGAAACCATCCAGTAACTCCAACCCACAAGAGTATTGAAATAAAAATAATATACAAATATGTTGAAATAAGTCTTTGATTACTGATATGGCGTCTTAAAAAGGGGTAATATATAAAGCCTATTGCAGGAATGACAACATAAAAAGCAAAGAGTGAATTAACAGCAGCCCGAGTTGCAGGATTTAAAGTAAGGAGAAAAACAATAATCGTACTACTTGCTACAATTATAGATACAATTTTCTTATCCACGATAGGCTAAGTTAAATTCTTAATTTTTAATTATTAATTCTTAATCTTTCATACCCGATATCTTATACGTAATACGTAATACGTAATACCTAATACCTAATACCTAATACTTAATACCTACGTGCTAACCTAATGGTAACGAAGTAAGAAGCACGTGTCAATATACTTATTTCCGCTTGACACCGTGTTTATTTATTCGTAAACTGTTAGGCGCGGCTATGAACAAATTCCTTAACAACCTTCAGAAATGGGTCTTGATAATCACGCTCTTCCTATTTCCTCTTTTTTTCCTACCTATCACTCAGGAATTTTTCTCTACAAATAAATTTTTTCTTTTAGTATGTGGCACTCTCATATTCTTCGCACTTGGGGCAATTAAACTACTTTTTACGAGAAAAATTTCCTTACCTAAGACTCCATTTGATAAACTTTTAATTATCTTTTTCGTTGTTGGAATAATCTCAATCATTTTTTCATCGCCGAACAAACTTCAAGCCCTATACAGAATTCCTGATGGCTTAGGTCCATTATTAGCATTAATACTTCTCTACTTCGCTCTCGTATCACTTCCGGGTAATAAAAACAAAATGCTTATTTTCAATATTCTAAGAATCTCCTCTTATATACTAGGCGTTATTGTTATTATTTTCTTTTTTAATCCTCTAAGCGGAGCTCAACTTCCCCCTGAGTTAGAATTTTTAAAAAGTAAGACATTTTCTCCCTTAGGAAGTCGATTTGATACGTTAGTCTTTCTCAGTTTTTTTGCACTTACAGAGATTTCAATGGTCTTTCAATATATTAAAGAGAAAAAATCTTTTATAGCCAACATTATATATACAGTATTACTGTTAATCGCCATTGGAATTACCTCTTATACTATCATTAAGCCACCTGATATATCTTCAAGGGTTCAGCTACCGCCAGCAGCTATTTCGTGGTTTGCAGCTATTGAAACCCTTAAAAGTCCCCGAACTGCACTTGTAGGCGTTGGTTTGGATAATTACGCATCCATATTTACGCTTGTTAAACCGGCATCGCACAACCTTACCGACATTTGGCAACTAAACTTTAGTGTTTCAAGATCTACTCTCTTACATATATGGACAACTATGGGGATACTCGGTCTATTAACCATGTTGCTTCTTATCGTATATGTTATTCGTGAACTACACAATCTGTATGTTCAAAAAGATACCATGACGAATCTATTTATCGTCCTCGGATTAGTTGTGCTCTGTGTTCTTTTGTTCTTACCTCCTTCATATGTCATCTTTTTCATGTTGTTTGTATATTTAGCGGCGCTGACAAATCTTATCAACAAACAAGAACATATGTCTTCATTCCAAACGATTGATCTTAAGAATTTGCCTGCAATCAGAATCATAATAACTATCGTAACACTTACACTTATAGGTGGATGTTCTTTTCTTGCATTACGCGTTTATGCAGCTGAATATTATTTCAAACAATCAATAAATGCTTTTAGAAGAAATGACGGACGTACGGTTTATAATAGCCAAACCCGCGCAATTCAACTCAATCCAACTAATGAGATGTATCATACTCAATTTAGTCAAGTTAATTTATTACTTGCCAATAATCTTGCAAAGAAAGAAAAACTAACTGATCAGGATCGACAAGCTATTGCACAATTTATTCGACAGTCTATTTTAGAGGCAAAAAGAGTTGTCCAACTCAATCCTCAGAAAGCTGCTCACTGGAACAACCTTGCACTCATTTATCGAAATATAATTAACGTTGCGCAAGGGGCAGATGCTTGGACTATTGCAACGTACCGAAGGGCTATGATTCTTGATCCTAATAATCCACTTCTCAGGTTAAATGTAGGAGGGGTATTTTATTCTCTCGAAAATTACGAGGAAGCAGCGCTCTCATTTGAACAAGCTGTTGCGCTGAAACCAGATTGGGCAAATGCTCAATACAATTTAGCATGGGCTCAATTTCAAAATAAAAAATATGATCAGGCCGTTTTAACGATGCAAAACGTATTAACACTTTTGCCCAATAAAGATTCAGAAGACTACAAATTAGCACAACAAAATCTTGAAGAATTCAAGAAAAAATTACCAGAAGCTACAGAGGCATCTCAAGAAGGAGAACTTCAAATAGAAAAACCGCAAGGACCAGTCATCTCACCTCCTATAGAGCTTCCAAAAGAATCAGGTCCTGAGACAGAGTTAAAAGACCAACCTACAACGCAAGAAGTAACTCCGCAAGTATCGCCTACTCCAACTCCTTAATTTCTAATTTTTAATTCTTAATACTCCAACGTATGTGCCCATGATATACCAGAAGGTAAATGCTACCTTTGAGGCCTCAAATACATCTATATATGCAGCATTAATCATCAAACCAACGAGTCCAAAAATAGGAGCAAAAAATAATGGACGAATAGTACTAGGTAGTTGATTTGCTCGTCGAATAATAAAATGAGCGATATGCAAGAGGATAAAAACAAATAATCCAAATCCTAATATTCCTGTTTCTCCAAGCCAACGTAGATAATCATTGTCTGTTGCCTCGGTAATTGATGAAGGTCCTGTTCCTATAAGAGGGCTTTGCATAAAGGCTCCAATTGCACGAGGCCATTCTACTTGTAAACGGGTTGAAAACGAAATATCTGTTGCTACAGCAAAAATCTCTGTAAACTGAGCTGCAGCCGAGGCAATAGGTATTGGTTTAATAGGATTCCTGATTTTAGGCGCAGGAGTCGGTGTTATCGAACGCGCAATAATTTCCTTTTTAATTAACTCTTCATCAGCTGTGGTCCTCTGCTTCCCTACTTTCATTACTATTTGTGTACCTGCTGGTAGTTCATCAGTACTAATTCTCTGTACTACATGTGTCTCTCCTGTCTGTTCGTTCACAAGAAATTGCTTTATTTGAAAAGTCTTAAAGAAACGTTGAATAAGAGCTTGATTTGTCATCATAATTAATACTGAAAGTATCACTATAGAAATAGCAAGAAAATATCTACGCATGAACCAAATAAAAACAGGAACGCTCAAAAAATAAGCGATTATAGAAACGCGCGATGAAGTAAACGTCATGATAAAGAGTAAAAGGATTACGAGTACAAGCAGTATCGTTGAACGCATAAATCTAAACAGTAACAAAAATATTATAAGCGAAGGTATGAGCAATAATGTAATTCTGAGCTCATATGTTTCTACCGCAAATCCAAACAACATCACAACCAACGAACCAATAAGTGCAATAGGAATAATAATTCCCCTATCGAGTCGAAATTCTTCGATTGTCACCAATTGTATAAGATTAAGTTTTTGTGAAAACTTGAAGAAAACACCTTTTATGTATTCAAAAAGACGGGTTATTGGTTCAGTGAAAGAAATTTCTTTCGCAAGAATTCCTTTAGTCAAAAGATATACACCGAATACAAGAGGAATCATAAAAACCAGATATGCTGAAAGGTCATAATGACCTCCGAATGTAGAAGATAAACGAGCCTCTTCAGTCAGAAACACAATGCGTCCCTTTGCATATTCCGGATTCATTGTTTGGATCGCAGGAAAGTCATAAAAACGCTGGAAGATGCCATAAACTCCCACTAAAAATAGCGCAGAAAGCGAACTTGATAAAAAAAGTTTAAATTCTCTGGTTGATCGGACCGCAGAAGCAACAAGAAAAAAGACCATCATGTATTCTATTCGCCTGAGCGCATGATAAAATCCAACTTTTTGAAATTCAAAAGGAATCGTTTTAGTCACAAAATAACCAACATAATAAGATACAAATACAACAATCCAAAATAATATAAAAGGTAGAATAAACCGTTTAGGAATAGTAATTTTCTTTCGCGCGTACTGAATAATAAAAACCAGCGCGATAATAGCTATGAAGTAATCCTCAAGGCGTATTGCAACATACGTGTAATTTACTACACGCAAAGGAATTTTTGGATATAACGGGATAACAAATGCGAATGCGCACAGAAGCACTGTGAGTATATGATTATCAATCAGTTTAAGTACTTCTATGATCTTCTTCATAAAGAAATATGTTAATTGTTACTGAATGGGGCAAGAATTGCAAGAGGAACTTGAGTCTATTACTCCTTCATGACTTCTTGAACTAACCCACACAATGCAGGTCTTCCTTCAAAACCTCCTATGTCATCATCAATATATCTATTTGCTTCAGCTATCTCCTGTTGTTTTTTCATACCATTGCGACCTAATCTGCTTAACTGATTTCTTGTTTGCCAAGCACCCACATGCACCAGATCAGCCAGCTTTCTCTCTCCGTAGTGTGCATAATAATGTGGAGTTCGTAATACACCAGAAACCATTACGATACTTGGATCTAAATCCGGGTCTACCGGTTGAGCAATACCAGCTTTAGCTACGGCTCGTGCTGAAGCCCTCATATGCCCTATAAATCTATCTTCCGACTGAGGAACTACATAGATCGCGCCTTCTCGAGGTGGGAATAATGGGATTGCACCATTACTTACTCTCCCATAAGCACTATAATGAGCCAATAAATATGCTGCAGATGTTCCTGTTCCCTGTCCAGTACCGTGCTTACCTGCCATTGTCTCGAGGTCATTTCGGACTTCATCAGGGAGGAATGGATATAATACATGTCCAGAAGCAATAACATCAGGAACTTTATCTCTATCATCAAGCTCTAACTTAGGTAATACAACGCCAGGATGATATCTTTGTAAATATCTCTGTGCGAATTCTGTTAATGTCGCTGCTTGTTTAACACCGCGATCTGGTTCGTTTCCATTGCATGCTGAACTGATGTGAATAGGTGCCATGAAATGCCACTTTGGTTGTTGAATACCAGATCTATCGAGCAATTCCAACATATGTGCAGTTTCTACCACATGTGCCAACCAACGCACAGGAACTGGTTCACCATTAACTCCTAGAATAGTATATAAAGTTCTTTCGTGCACATTTTCCCCTGCAATTGCTTGATTCCATCTGTCAGCATGATTTTCATCATAAGCTAAAACAGTTAACCCTTGTGATCCCTTTTTCGTTTCCTCTCTTAACCATGGACCATCGTGGAATAATCCTAGTTCAATAGCATTTTGTCCCATAAACTAAAAAACCCCGCTTTCGCGGGGTGTAAAATAAAGTTTTTCTTAAAATTTAAGAGCCATCCCCGCAATACGTGGGGCTAAAAAAGAAAAACTTTTGAACTAATAGTTGTCCTAACATAGGAAGTATTATAGTTAAATTTTATAGAATTATCAACCTATATGTATTATATCTCTACAATGTCACCTTCTTTAAACTCATACGTTGTTCCATCTTGTTTGAATAATTTTGCTCCTGTTTTTCCTTTTAATGTAGTTCTCTCATTTTCTATCCAAAACCATGCTCCCTCTCTTAAGCCTATGACCGATTGATTATTCTCTTCACAAAACTCCTTAAGTCGTTGCTCGCGCGTCTCCCCCTGATGAGTAGACCGAGGATCAGCGTCAATATAATGAGGATTTATTTGAAATGGTATCAGATTAAGCCCGTTGAACGAAGGTGGATAAACAATAGGCATATCGTTTGTAGTTTTTATAGTTGGACATGCGACATTCACTCCTGCGCTTGATCCAATATACGGCATGCCGTTGATTACCCTTTCTCTGATTGCTTCGATAATATCAAGCTTATATAACTCATTGAGTAGTCGAAACGTATTCCCTCCTCCAATAAATAATGAAGACGCTTCTACTATCGAAGTTTGAGGATCAGTTGTATGAATTCCTTTTACCGAAATATCTATAGTACTGAAATAATCGTTGACGGTTTTTGCATAAGCATCATAATCTTTTAATGCATATGGGATGAATAGAATCTCTTTGATTCCTTTAAGGAAGTTCCTTATATCACTTTTGCAATGCTCCAAGTATCCTTGACCATATAAAATTGAATTACTTATCAATAGCAATTTTTTCATGTTAACTCAGTGTAATTGAATGTGTGATATTTTTTTCTACTACGTCCCAATGTAAATCTAAACCTAAACCCGGTTTATCTAATATAACATCAGCTGAACCATTGTGTATATCTAATGGAAAATTGTTGAAATTATCTTTATATCCGACTACATAACTTAGTGCACCTAAGAAATCAATGGGTAAATCAAAATTATCAAGTGTTGAAAGAGCCACATTAGCATAAAATCCAATTGGTGATTCGAGCATTCCACCAACCCATGTCGAAATTTTACTCTTTTTGCATAGCACATTTATGGCCATTGCTTCAGTCAAACCTCCTACACGTGGTATTTTAATGTTTACGAGTTTGCAACTCCCTAATTCTATTGCTTTTTCCGCATCGTGTTCAGACTCAATGCTTTCATCAAGGCCGATCTTTGTAATCAATTCTTTCTGAAGTTTGGCATGATCAACAATGTCGTCTGATCCAAGTGGTTGCTCAATAGTGTAAAGATCATACTTGTCTAACTCTTTAAATATTTCAACTGTTTCATGATTGTAGACATAGCTTGAATTTGCATCTACCATGATATGGACTTTAGGAAATGTTTCTCTGAGAACTTTAACATATTCAATATCTTTTCCAGGTTTTGTTTTTAGTTTTAAATAATGTATCCCTTGGTCAATATACTGTTGGGCCTCAGAAACACAATCTTGTACTTCTTCGTGAAGTGAGATGGTATCGGACAAAAGAAGTTGTTTCTTTTTCCCACCGAGGAGAATATATGTTGGTTTAGCATTCAACTTTCCAAATAGATCATAACAAGCTGTTTCAAGAGCACTTTTTGCAAACGTATTTCCTTTAATTGGTCTAAATAATGCCCGAATTTCTCGTGGATGTGAAATTGTTTTATTTTTAAGTATTGGGAATAATACTTCACGAATAATCGCCTCGACAGTTGAAGGTATTTCGGGATTATATAAGGGAAGTGACAATACTGGGGCTTCACCCCAACCAAATTCATTTGTCTGTTTATCAAATACTTGGACAAGAATGGTTTCTCTCTGTTTTATTTCTCCAAAACTAGTGACAAAGGGTCTAATAAAGTTAAGCGTAAAACGGACGATATTAACTTTTGAGATTATCATGGTTAATATTTTACGCTATTTTCATCTTTAACAAACAGGTATATCTGATCCAATGATGGAGCTAACTTGGGATCCAATAGAAAACTATACAGAGAAGGGAGTGCTATAAGTAAAGCGTCTCTACTACTTATATGGGCAATGTTTTCAAACTCTTTTTTAGTAAGTGGTTTATCGTACACTGAGATAGCATCAAGTAAGTGTACTATACCATCGTTGCTTGTTTTAAAGCCCCAAGCAGGAGCGATGCCTGCAATATTTGTTGGTATCATCTCGACATGTTGAGCTCTCTCTGTAAGTCCAATTTCTTTAAGAAATTCCACACTTCGATCTCTTATGTCAGTGCAATATGCTGATTGATTCCAGCCACCTATTGGACATATGCCACACTCCACAATAAACATAAAAAATTTCATAACCCCTCTTGGTAAAAGTTTTTTCCGTAATATCAACTGTTTAAGATTTCCTATTTCTAAGTCTCCAGAGTAATTCCTCATGCACAATACTTTTGATGTGTTATGCTCATAAAGCTCATTAAAAGGACTTTCATCGGAATTCCAACCTGTTGAAATATCTTGAAAGGTTTTCATAAACTTTTTTCTTAGTTCGCTGTCAGAAAAAATTTTATAAATGACTGAGTCGTGTGTATCTAACAGATGAGAAAATAATTGAAGACCTATAAGTTCCGAATCTAGTGTGACTTGTGTAATTGTCGATTGAGTCGCCGTATTGAGCATATGAGCGTGTGACACAGCAACTTGATCTGAAAATCCACCTGTTTCATTCTCAAAGATATATAGAATTGCTTGTGCTCGAATATATTCATCCTCTGTAATGCTTTTCTGCAGAAAGTATGATTCAACCAGTCTCTTTTTCTCTTGCAACTCAATTCCCTTAATAGAGGGAATATACGATTGTGGAGTCTCTTTGTATTTACTCGCAACTGTTCGTAACGATGGTATTGAATTAAATTCAATATATGCACCACTATTGATGTTATTTGGAGGAATTCTACCGGAATTGAGGCTCATATTGTATGTAAAGCCGTATGAATATCCGACAGATGCCCAAAGCACTTGGCCTTGGAATAAAAGAGGAGTAATTTGAGGTCCATTTTGTTTCGTAACCCTGTCAAATTTCTTTGGAATATGTAAGTGAGCTCCAGTCTCTACAGACCATGCTTGTCTAAACTGCTTCCGTACACCATCTGAAATATCTTTTCCATATAACCTATGCACCTCGGAACATATAATGTCGCAAAGGAGGTTTTTGTAAGGAAAATCTCGTTCATTGGGATTCCATTCAAACGCAGGTTTAAGATAATCCGTTATCTCGTGTGATTCTAAAATCTTAGAAAGTATTGGTCGAGTCTTAAGTATTTCATCAAGCGACTTCGTTATATGTGATAGATTATTGTTTTGTTTACTCATAGTCATATTATATAACTACCAACCTTAGAGGTTGTTTAGGTTCGCAACCTTGGGGTCTCTATTTCAAATACCCAAGTGGATTCTGGAGAATACCGTTTTTACGAATTTCGAAGTGCAAATGTGGTCCTGTTGATCTACCAGTAGATCCTACACGCCCAATACTCTGACCTCTTCCAACACCTTGACCTGCTGATACATCAAGTCGTGACATATGCCCATAAAGCGTCTGGAAACCATTTCCATGATCGACTATTATATGACACCCATATCCATATCCAAAACAGCCTGAAAATGCAACTGTGCCTGTATCTGATGCAAGAACTTCTGGCAACGATTTATTAGCTATATCAAGAGCCAAATGATAACCTACAGGATACTGACTAATATAACCAGACGTTGGCCAAAGAAATGATCCTGTTCCTGGCTGCCCAGCAATAATATCAATTCTTCCAGGTCGTGGCCCACTTGGTCTAATTTGTGGAGGAGCCCCATCAGGCACATATACGGTTTGACCCACCCTTAAAGCAAAGGTGTCGAGATCTTCAAACTCATTAAATGGAAAGTTTACAATGTTTTGTGCCTCAACACTATACCGTTTTGCAATTGAATAAACGCTTTCTCCAGACTTCACTTCGTGAGCCACACCAGATACCGGTAAAATCTTAAGGGTTTGACTCGTTTTGATAGTGTCATTCTTTAAATTATTTGCCCATTTGATGGTATCAACCGATATATCAAATTTTTCTGCAATCGAAGCAAGCGTATCTCCTGGTTTTACTTCATAATCAATCGTCTTATCGCGTGGTTTTTCAGAAATTGTCGTTTGAAATGAAATGGCACTAATATCTGTCGCCAGAACGCTTTGAGAAATAGCCTCATTTTGAGAATAATAATCTGAAATAAATGGATTATTTTCTATAACAACAGGTCCTCCAACTAAGGTTGCTGAGATAAGGAGAAAAAAAGAGGTGTTGAGAAAAGACTGCGAATATTTGCCTCGTTTGACCACAAGAAAAGCAACAATGATGTCTTTAATCTTTTCAAAACGAGAACCCCAACCCATTAATCGGGATCGTATATAGGTAATAAAAAAATTAGTGAACTCCACAAGCTCCACAAAGAAGCTTTTTCTTGGGATCATGATTGAGAAGACTATTATAACAAAATTGAGATTTGAGAGTTGAGTCCGCTGGCTGGCGGAGAGAATTGAATCTTAAATGCGGAAAATTTTCTCCAAAATCCTCTTTGTTTTATTTTGATTTTTACTAGAGGATTTGAGCAGTTCCTCTTTTAATATAAGGATTCCTATTCGAGACAGGGCTTGTCGCGCTGCCATAATTTGCTGTACAACATCATCTGTTTTTCGACCACCATTAATCATGCGGCGTATACCTTCGATCTGCCCCATAAGCCTGTTTATTCGAGCGTCAGTGTCATTCATGAGTGATATGATTTGAGATTTGAAATTTGAGATTGGAGAATAAATTTTCAACTTTTTCCGCCAGCCGGCGGATTCAATTTTCCAATCTCGTCATGGTCTTCTCAATTTTTCTGCTTCAATAATCCTCTCAACGGCAACAATATATGCAGCTTCACGCAAACTCGCGTGTTTGTTATTCTCCCTAAGACCAAGATATCTCGTCCACATGGTGTTGAATGATGCTTTCATTAAGTTTTCAAGTTTCCCATCAACTTCCTCTTCCTCCCAATAGTATCCCATCCTATTTTGTACCCATTCAAGATATGAAACAGTAACTCCACCTGAATTGGCAAAAATATCTGGTACTATAATAGTACCTTTTTTGGCGAGAATATCAGCTGCTTCTTTTGTAGTGGGCCCGTTTGCCATTTCTATTATAATTGGGGCTTTAATTCGGGCTGCGTTATCTTTAGTAATGACATTTTCAAGGGCTGATGGCACAAGTATATCAACATCAAGTTCAAGTAACTCGTCATTTGATATCGTGTTTCCATTTCTTAAATCACAGACTCCCCCAACACAATAACAATCAGCAACTTTACCTTTTTCGTTTTTACACTCGAGTGTTGCTACTGGATCTAATCCTTCTTTTACATAAATGCCGCCTTTTGAATCAGAAACAGAGACCACGCGGAAACCCTCATCAGATACAATTTTTGCAAAAAAGTAGCCAACATTCCCAAAACCTTGGATTGCGATAGTGATCTGGGAGGACGGTTTGTTAAAAAATTGAGAATTGAAATTGGAGATTGGAGAATTAATTCTCAACTTACCACTATTAACTTTTAACTTTTCTAGCAGGAACTTCATCGCCATCACACCACCGTAGCCGGTTGCTTTATCTCGCCCTTTAGAACCGCCAATTTCAATAGGCTTACCAGTAATCACTCCAGGTTCATGATGGCCCACAATCTTCTCATATTCATCTACCATCCAGGCCATGATTTGAGGATTGGTATTAACATCAGGCGCGGGAACATCTTTATTAACACCAATATGCTTTGCAATGAGTCGAATATACTCTCGGGATAACTCCTCAAGTTCTTTTCCAGATAGTTTTTTAGGATCAACAACTACTCCTCCTTTTCCACCACCATAGGGTATTCCCGCAATAGAACATTTTAAAGACATCCAAAGAGAGAGTGCTTTAACTTCAGACTCAGTAACATTCTCGTGAAAACGGATTCCTCCTTTATACGGACCCAAAGCATTATTGTGTTGCGAACGGAAAGCTTTATATTTCTTTCCCTTTAGTTTTATCTCACCTTTGATAAGATGCTGTGGTTTCAATAGTCGGTCCAGATATGATTTGTCAGTTTCCTTGAGATCTTTTCTAATCTCGTTGAGAAATGCAAGTGCATTTTGAAATGGATCAGACATAATAGTTAAACTAGGTTGAAATTGGTTGTCGTCACTTCCCGTTCTTTAACTCTTTTAAAAACTCCTTATTATTTTTCGTTTTATCTAGTTTGTTAATAAGCGCGGTAAGACGTTCATTTTTATCTAAAAGCGCCATCATGCGGCGCAGCATGGTGACTTTCTCTAAGATCTCTTTATCAAGAATGAGTTCATCGTGACGGGTTCCTGATTTTTCAATATCAATTGCAGGAAACACACGCTTATTTGCATATTCTCTATCGAGATGAAGCTCCATATTTCCTGTTCCTTTAAACTCTTCGTAAATAAGGTCATCCATCCGTGACTCGGTACTCACAAGTGCAGTACCAATAATAGTAAGGCTCCCACCCTCCTCACAGTTTCGAGCTGCCCCAAGAAACTTCTTAGCTGGATATAATGCTGCTGGATCGAAACCTCCTGACAAAGTACGACCAGAGGGATTGACAGCGAGATTATATGCTCGAGCAAGTCGAGTGACTGAATCTAAAAGGATTATCACGTCTTTGCCCATCTCAACAAGCCGCTTAGCTCTATTCAGACCTATTTCTGCTGCACGAATCTGATCACGAGGTGATTGATCGAAATGTGAAGCAACAACTTCTGCCTGAATTGATCGCGTCAAATCAGTAACCTCTTCTGGTCTTTCACCAATCAAGATACCAATTAGATGAACTTCAGGGGAATTCTTAGTAATACCATTAGCAATCTGTTTGAGTAGTGTTGTTTTCCCTGCTTTTGGAGGTGATACAACCAGCCCTCTTTGCCCAAACCCTATTGGAGCCAGCAGATCCATGATACGAGTCGAATGAACCTCTGGATCGGTCTCAAGAACAACTTGTCTATCTGGGTATATTGAGGTCATTTGGTTAAATCGTGGACGCATTTTACTTTCCTCTTCGGTTATTACTTGACCATTAACTTTTTCTATCTTAAGAAGCCCATGATATTTTTCATTATCTTTTGGCGGTCTGATAAGTCCTTCCACTTCATCTCCTGGACGAAGCCAAAATTTACGAATCTGTGACTGAGATACATAAATATCATCAGGTGACGGGGTAAATCGCGGGCGAAGGAAACCAAAGCCAGATGGCGTAATTTCCAAAATGCCTTTCCCAGGGAATGACATTTTTAAATCCTCCTTAATTCTATCTTCAAGCGGGAGATCTCCTCTATATCCTGCTTCATCTATAAGAATATCTTTTGTTGTACTCTTAGTTTCTTCCTTAATAGGAGGTTGTTCCTCAGGAACTATTTTTTCTATTTTTTTTTGCATAACTGGTCTTGAATACAAAGCTCGAGATTTTTTCTCTACTTTTTTTTCTGAAGGATCATCTAATTGAAGATCATCAGGAGTAAGAGTCATATCGTCAGAATCTGACATAATAATTGGATATAAAAATTTATAAAAGGTGGTACATGTTGTATGATTGAATCCTCTTCACTGATCTGAAACAGCTGAATACGTATCGTGTGGTATATCTATGCAACAAGAACGACCCTCCTTTCAAAGGGCTGTAGAGAAAGTTTTTCCATCAAACTACCGTGAAGGTGCGTCTTTGTCATGATGTGTTACCACGTCAGCGGACAGAAGAACAACATCTCATATCTCCCCGATTCGGGGGGTTACACTTTATGATAGAAATTGTTAGAAAAACTTTTCAAAGTACTTGCCTCTTCACAAGGAGGATCATCACAATTATAAATAACGATCGCTCATTTTGTCAAGGGGAACTCTAGAGGAGCCAAATACGACATCAAAAAGTACAGCCACATAATTGAGCTGCTTCTTTATAGAGATCGCATCCAGTTCTGCACCCACCAGGGGAATAGGTTCTCCATCTTACTACTCTTGTTGAACTTCCTATACATCTATATCGCAAGCTCTTGTAATAACCTCCACCATAACATGAATTTTGACCTGAACATACAGCTGTTGGTGGAAATTCTATCTTATCGCAGGCAAATGATGCCATACAAGACGTGAGGTCACAATCGCCTGTTGGTTGCTCAACCTGCTCTCCAGGAGGTATTTGTGTAGGTTGTGTAACTCCCGTATTTGAACAACCGCATTTGGAATTTGCCTCTTTTTGCCATCGCTCCTTTGTCCAGCAACCTCCACCCCCAGGAGGAACCTGTGGGTTATTAAACACTGTGCCGTTTGAACAAGTTATTGTTCTTAAGCTTCTCCAGCAAAGGCCTCCTATTTGTACTGTAGAATCCCATCCCCAATCAATTACCGCTGAACACGCAACAGCATCAGTTGTTGAATTATCTGTAGTGTATGACGTGTCTCGATTATTTGTATCTTGATTAGTGGAATCATTTATACTCGGATTCTCTAAATTATATTCATAGAAACCTTTTGACTGCATTTTAAGAGCTTGTTCATTTGATACTTGTTGAGATATAACAATAAGCAGGTATGTTAGAAAAGCGCAAAATGCAAGGATAAGATAAAAAACCAAACGATGCCGTTTTTGATATTTTTTGAGGAGCTGAAGTTCATCCATTATGCAATATTAAGAGACTACATCAATTAACAAAACTTTTCAACAGAGGATTAAGTAGAATGACAAATTTGACAAATTCGACATTTTAGGCTATAAATTACGTATGGGGAAAGGAGTTTTAATCTCTATTTTTGTCTTCTCTCTATTGGCTCATTTCTCACTCGTATCTGCTAAATATCCTAATCAAGGCACAATGATGCTAAGACGTGAAA